>NZ_JBVPQK010000111.1:0-7830 GCF_058197115.1 Bifidobacterium sp. POST2/T3 (B1) | reverse complement strand
ACCCTTACGGATTGCTGTATGAGAGCTGGGAAAGCGGGGGCCCTGCTGGCCGTGCCATCGGCAGACCAAATCATCCAGGGCCCGGACCTGCACGGCCGTGAACCGAATACCCAGCTTGGTCAGCACCTGGGCCAGCAGGCGGGTGCGCAGAGCCGGGTGACAGTCGGCCAATCCGCGGGCATCCAAGCAGGCCAGAACCCCTTTGGCCTTTTGGCCCGAATTAGGGCTCACAACCAGCCGCTGGTAGAGTCCATTCACCTGGGAGTCCAGGTAATCCTGGTCCAGACGGGCCATATCCGCACCTAGAGCCAGGCGACGGACCATGTCCCGGCCAGCGAAGCGATCCAAGGCAGGCAGCAGGTCATGACGGATCCGCGAGCGCAACGGCAACGTTTCGGGAAGCGTACAATCAGCCGGCTGATCGTCACCGTTGGTGGGATCGTCCCACCAATCGATCCTCTGCTGGCGACAAATGGCTGTGGTATCTTTCCGGTCCAGGTCCAGGAATGGACGCAGGTAACGCATTCCTCCACGCTCTATATGCCGAGCCATCCCGGTGATGGCCTCCAGCCCCTGGGAGCGAATCAGGCCAATCATCACCGTCTCGGCCTGATCATCACGGGTGTGTGCCAGGAGGACGGCCCTGGCACCCAACCTGAGGGCCTGCGCGGAGAGGGCTTGGTAACGGGCTGCGCGGGCATCGGCCTCAGGGCCAGCCGAAGTGACGGGTACATCCACTCTGGTGACAAGGACCGGATCCAATCCCAACTCCCGGCAGGTTCCAGCCGCGTGCGCGGCAATACGATCCGAATTAGGCACTAGACCGTGATCAATCAGCAGGGCCCCACACCGCAACCCGGTCATATCGGCCACCAGGTGGGCCACGCAGGCCAGGGCCAGGGAATCCCGGCCGCCCGAGCAGGCCACTAGAATCAGTGGGGCATCCGAGTTGGGCCGGTGTATCCCGTGATGGGCGAACCGCTTATCCTGCAGGCCCAGGCCCTCCCGGTCCAAAGTCGACCGCAGGAGTCCCACCGCCCTTTTCATCTCTGCTGAATAGACCATGGTCCAGGCCGCTTCCCGCTCAAAGCCTATCCAGGGATCCGACCAGGGTGTCCACAGCATGCCGGGCAGCAGCCACATCCTCAGGATCGTTGACGACTACGGCAAAGACCAGAACACCGCCTGAGCGCCGAATCACATTGCCCGCCAGTGAAGTCACATGGTCCAAGGTGCCGGTCTTGACCCGGATCAGCCCGTCTGCCTGATTGTCTATTTTTCGTCGGGCTGCTGTGCCTGTCAGCCCCACCACCGACAGACCCTTGACCAGGGGGGTCAGCCCCTTCTCAGACAGGGCCAGCTGCTGAACGTCCGCCAAGGTTCCCACCTTTAGACTGGAGCCAGGGGTCAATCCCGAACAGTCGGCCATGTTGAGGCCCGCGGTGTCCACACCCAGCTTGCTCAGCGTGCTGGTCACGGCTTTCACGGCCCCGGCCGGGCTGTTGGGCATGTCCAGGGCCAAGGCGGTCAGACGGCCGAAAAGCTCGGCCAGACTATTGTCGGAGTTGCGCAGCATCAGTGACATGATCTCGCTGAGCCGTGCCGAGCTGATACGGGCCAGAACCTTGCCCTGGGCATGATCAGTCCTGTTCGGCTCCTGGGCATTGTCCACCTGAATCCCGAATTCCATCAGGCGGCTGGCAAAGACGGCTGCTGCGGACCCTGCCGGGTTTTGGACCCTGGGCACGTAGACCCCGCCTGCGTCCGGATAAGCAAGAGACTCAGCACTTCCCTGCCTGGCCTCATCCACCGCCATAGCTACAGGCTCCTGGAAGTAGATCCCGTCGGCATTGTTTGCTTCGATTCCCTTCGGTGCTCGATCTTCGCCGAATAGCGTGTCCTGGTAGGCCAAGGTCACTCGGCCGATCCCCCGCTTATGCAGGGCCTGGGCCGTCTTCTCGGCCAGAGTCCCCAGACCGGCCCGGCCATTGACGTGCAGAGGATCGTCCTTGCCGACCCCTAGAAGCATATCGCCGTGACCGCGCAGGGTCAGCGTCGCCTGCGCGGAGGAAGAGGAATTCAGAACCGCCTCAGTATCCAGTTGTGAGGACATATCCAGAACGGATGCGGCGGCTGCTGCTGTCAAGGTCTTCATGGTGGAGGCCGGCTGGCGCGCCTGGTCGGCATTCTTCTCAGCAAGCACGCGCCCATCAGCCTGCCGGACGACCAGCGAGTATGCATTGCCCAGGCCCGGCGTGCCGGCGAAAGTGTTAACCAACTGCTGAACCTGACCGGCATCCACTGCGGACCCAGGCTTGTCTGCGACCAGGGTCGGCGGCTCGCCCATCAAGACAGCAGGGGGGACCGAAGAATGACTGGTCTTGGTCAAGGTCAGAGGCCCGGGCACCAAATCGGCCAAGTCCATGCACGCATAGCCGACAACAAGCACGACAGCCACAAGCATGGCCAAGGCCACCCGCCAGCGTCGCTTAATCCGACGACGGCGTGTCATGCGCAGCTGATGTCTGTCACCCAATTGCTCACTCCCGGACTTGTCTTCGCCAACCGAGTTCGGCTCGGTCAGCATCATCCAACTAGCCTAGTACTGGTCCTGTCACTGTCTCAGGACTGCAGAGAGGCATATCGATCCAGAGTCAGCAGAATGGCCGACTGACGACGATCGAAGATTCGAGACCCTATAGCGACACCAACGGCAAGCACAATCAGACCGTTCGCCAGTGCGACGGGCATGGGCAGCCAGAGCGGAAGAATCCCGACCGTGGTCATGGCCAGTAATGCCACCAGGAAGGTGGGCAACATAATCACCAAGCTAGCCAGCAACTGCAACAAGGGCAGGAAGCCTTGGGCAACGGCACGTCCCTGCGGTGAAGTGAAAGGTTGGTCCATGGAGGGCACCGGATAGATCAGCAGAGCCGAGAAGACCTGGGCAACTCCCAGCCCAGACAGGAGCAATCCTATGGTTACAGCCAGCATATCCAGGGAGATAACCAGATCTCGCCCGCCCTTCATTGCCCCGGAGAGTGCCAAAGTCACCAACCCAAGCAGGAGTATGCAGGGCATGGCCACGCTCAGATGGCTTCGGACACGTGACAGCCGGTCCTCACGACCCTTCACTCCCGCCGCTATCTCCATGCGCAGGGCAAGCCCATCGTAAGCCAATGCGTTGCCCTCGGGAACCTCCAGCACCCAGGCACCCACAACCGGCCCCAACCATAGCATCATGGGCATCTGGCGGAAGATTACCGCGTATAGAATCACCACAACAAGCAGAAGCGGATAGCTAACAAGTCTGCGGGGGTCCTGACGAAGATAGATCAGCAATCGCGCGGTCATGGCATCCACAGCGTCCCGGGACCGGCCCAGCAGCCCCAGCCCCTTGGGGGCAGACGACCTTTCAGCACTGGCCCCCGCGTATAAACGGTCATGACGCAGACACAGCGTGCCGATCAGGAAACAGAGGGCCAGGGTGGCCAGCTCCATACACAGACGTCCGACTAGAGCCCACCATGATCCTGAGAGGAAATCCTCCGGCAGACGGACGGCGGCGCCCAATGGCGTCCAGGCCAGTATGTCAGCCAAGTGCTTGAGGGAATCAGTGTCGACTGCCATGCCATCCATAATCCCGCTGTCCAACAGAGAGGGCAGCATGCACAAAAGCATGATCACCATGGTGACCAGTAGGTAGAGCCCGGATCGAGTGCGCTTGGAGACCACCAGGGTACCGACCAGGTCCAAAACAGCCCGGGACAAGGCCAGCATTACCATGATCGCCAGCAAGGCTGCAATCAAAGCCACGATCGCAGCTCCGACACCCATGCGCGCATAGATGGCCGTCAGGGACAGGAAGCAGACAAGACCCGTCAATCCCGTAGGTCCGGTCAGTCCTGCTAGGTAGAGACCCACCTGCAGTTGGCTGTCAGGAATCCCATACAGAACGAATCGCGAAGAATTCAGAATCGACCCCTGGCCCAGAAAAGCCAGTTGAATCAGGACCACTCCCAGGGTCAGCCCGACCAGGAACAGGACCAATATGGTTCCCATACGCTGCCGGTCGCCCGGACTAGCACTGGGCAGCCAGCCCCCGAGTGTCAGCGCGACCTGCCACGAGGCCAAGCAGATGCCTATGGCCATGAGCAAGCTGATGATGGCCCCGACCATCTGCCAGGAGGAGTGCTTGATCGTGCCCCAGGTAATGGACCAACGCATGGCGATGATGGTGGATGCCGTGCTCATTCCGTCTCCTGGTCTTCCTCGGACCCGGAACCGTTCAGCCAGGCAATTCGCTTAGCCTGGTGGCGGCCTCCGACAAGCTCCAGGAAGCGATCCTCCAGATCCTCGCCGGCAGCGACCTGTGCCACCGTGCCATCAGCCCGAACCAGACCATGATCGATGATGGCCACATGGGTGCACATCCGCTCCACCAGGGCCATGACATGCGAGGAAATGACCACTGTTCCTCCGGTGTCGACATACTCAGCCAGGATGTCCTTGAGATTGGCGCTGGAAACTGGGTCAACCGACTCGAAGGGCTCATCCAGCACCAGAAGCCTGGGGGAATGAATCATGGCTGTGGCCAGGCAGATCTTCTTGGTCATGCCCGATGAATAATCGCAGACCCGCTTGCCACCGGCATCAGTCAGGTCGAAGGCCTCCAGCAGGTCCCTAGCCCGGCCCAGGGCCTCACTGCGCGGCATCCGTCGAAGCATACCCGAGTAGACCAACAGTTGCAGACCAGTCAGCCTGTCGAAAATCTGATCGGCTTGGGGCATGACGCCGATGATCCGCTTGGCTGTATCCACATCCGACCACACATCTCTGCCCAGGATCATGACATTGCCGGAGTCCGGCACCAAGAGACCGGTCATCATGTTCAGCGTGGTGGTCTTCCCCGCGCCATTGGGGCCGACTATTCCATAGAAGGACCCCCTGGGAATGTCCAGAGAAAGGGCATTGACAGCTGGCCGACCCTGAAAGCACTTGACCAGGGCGCGTATAGAGACCGCTGCCTGCGGATCTGGCGGAGGACCCATTGCCGTCTGGCCGGTCATACTGGTTGCTTGCGCTTCATCGGACATGGCCTTAAGTCTACCGTATGCCCCTCTCGCTGCCGATTGAGGGACAACTGGCCTTAATGCCCTGAGTGCTCGATGGGTTTCCATCCTGGATTAGCGAAAATGGCCTGGAAGGAAATGGGCACGTAGCTGAGCATGAAGATGGGGAAGCTCAGGCAGTAGGCAAAAAGCTCCTTGTTGGATGCGCCGATTTTGTCCCGCTCGGCCAGCACGGTCAGCGCAGCCAGGCCCATCATGGCCAGGATGCCCAGAATTCCAGCTGCAATGCCATCGATTAGGGTGGTCACCTGGCTGGTCCAGGTCACGAAACCCAGAGCCGGGAAGAGCAGGCCGAAGAAGCAGCGGACCAGACCTAAGACTGTCAGGGGGCAGATCAGGATGGTCAGGTCAACGGCCGAGAAATCGCGTTCGCGAAAGGCCCGGGAAATCAGAGCAGGCCCGTAGTAGCGAAAGACCTGAAGAAAGCCCTTGCTCCAGCGCAGCCGCTGTCTCCAGCTCTGCTTGAAGGTGACCGGCTGCTCGTCATAGAGTATGGCGGTGCCGCAATAGCCGATGCGCTCGCCGTGGAGAACCGAGTCCATGGTGAACTCCAGGTCCTCGGTCAGCAGGTGGAACTTCCAGCCGTTATTGCGCTCCATAACCTCCTTGGAGAACATGAATCCGGTGCCGCCCACGTGGCAGCTGGAGCCGATGACCATCCTTGAGGTGTTGAGGAACCGGGATTCGCGGATGAACCATAGGGCCGAGCCCGAGGAGACCCAGTTGTCCGAAAAGTTGACCGAGTTCCGGTAGCTGGTCAGTATCCGGAAGCCAGACTGGAAAGCCTTGTTCATTTCCTCGATATAGTGGCGGTCCAGGATGTTGTCCGCGTCGAAGACGAAGTAGGCATCATAGCAGGAGTCAAGACCTCGATCGAGTATCTGCTCCAGCAGGAAGGTCAGAGCGTAGCCCTTGCCCACCCGGTCCGGGTCCTGCCGCTCGACCACATGGCAGCCGAGAGATCTGGCTAGTCCTGCGGTGTTGTCGGTGCAGTTGTCGGCCACCAGCCATATATCGACCATGGAGAATGGATAGGTCTGCTCCTTGATGGAGTTGATCAAATGACCGACCACGTGTTCTTCGTTGCGGGCGGAAATAAGGACGGCGAACCGCTTGTCGAAGGGCGCATCGGGAAAGACCGCCGGCTTGGAGACGAAGGAGATGACGATGCAGATGGCCTGGTAGACGATGCCCACCCCACCCAGCAGCATCATCAGTACGTCCAATACCTTGAGCAGGGCCATCAGCGCCACTCCTTGCGGGGGTTGTCCTCCCCCTCGGAGGCCTCGTCCCCGATCTCGGTACCCTTGAGCGGCCTGTGCTTTACCGGGGCCGAGGCGGATTTGGGTATAGGCACCGTAGCCGACTCATCCAGATCTTTGGCCGTCAGCGAGGATGCTGGGTAAAGCTGGCTGGCAATGGTCATGACGGGATCGTCCACTCGAACCCTGGCGCTGGTTCCCTTGGCGGACCGGCTGCCCACGTGGCTGGCCACCGGCTGGACCACGTGCTCGTTGAATGCCTCGACACCTTCGACCACCTTGGACTTGCCGACCGGCTTGGGATCCTGCATGAGCGGGGAGTCAATCAGCTCGTAATGCTTGACCGATGCCGAGAAGATGGCCTGGAAGCTGGCCGCCAGAGGCAGGGCCAGGAAGGCGCCCAAGGCGCCGAAGACCGCACCCAATGCCAATACAGACAGGAAGGCGATGGCCGGGTTAAGGTCCATGGTCCGCTGGGAGATCTTGGGGGCCAGGATCATGTTTTCGATCTGTTGGTAAATGATGATGTAGACCAGCACAATCACAGCCACCAGCAGTCCCCGGCTCCCCCAGGCCACCACTATGGGGACGGCCCCGCCTATGTAGGTGCCGATGGTGGGCACGAACTGGGATACCAGCCCGCAGAAGAGGGCCAACGGCAGCCAGTAGGGCACCTTGAGGATGACCAGAAAGACCGACATGCAGGCCGCAGAGATGAGCGCCAGGATGGTCCTGCTGAACAGGAAACTGGAGATCTGGTCCTGAGCGATGGTCCAGACGAAGAGAAAGCGACGCTGGCTCCTGGGGGCCAGCCACTGGCAGAGACTGCGACGCAGCTTGGGGCCTGCCGCGGAGATGTAGTAGATGACCAGCAGAACGGTCATGATATTAATGAAGGATCCTGCCAACCCTACGGTGGTGGTCAAGGCCTGCCCGGCGAAGTCCGTCACCCAGGATGTCTGGATATTCTTGACGATCTCCCCGCCCAGATCCTGCATGGCCGGCAGGTGCCAGGGAGTGCGGCTGGCGATGAATTCCGCCACCTGCTCATAAAGGGCCGGCAGCCCGTTGGCCATGCCGATGACCTGCTGGACCAGCAGATTGCCGAACATCCCCAGGAGGACGATCACAATAATAATCAGGCCTATCAGAGTGACCGCCGAGGCCGCTCCCCGCCGCCAGCCATGCTTGACCAGCCTGAGCACCAGAGGCTCCATGGCCAAAGAGACGAAGATGGCGATCACCACGTCCAGCACCAGGAATTCGATCTTCCACCAGGAGGAGTAGGCGAACCAGGCCAGGAAGACGGCTATGACCACGTAGAGGAGGGCGCGGCCGAACCATTCCGGAGGTCGGCGCGGATCCCCCTTGGGCGGGAAGACCGTCGCGAAATCGAAGCGCTGCTTTTGCTCGTTGGCCATATGTTCCATTATCCC
>NZ_JBVPQK010000110.1:0-7830 GCF_058197115.1 Bifidobacterium sp. POST2/T3 (B1) | reverse complement strand
CAGCCGGCCTGGAGCGGGAACACCGTGCTCCGGGTGGACCGGAACAGCGCCACCCCGGCCGGTGTCAGCGCTGGCGAGCTCCTCCTGCCCGGCGAGGTGGTTCTGGACCAGGGCCAGGAGTACAGCTCGCCCTGGATCGTGGTCACGGCCTCCGACCATGGCATGGATCCGATCATGAACAGCCTGCACGCCTGGGAGCGCGCCCTGCCCGAGCATCCGGGCGAGCAGCCGGTCATCCTGAACGTCTGGGAGGCCATCACCTTTAACCACGACTTCGACACCCTGCGTGACCTGGCCGACCGGGCCGCACGCATCGGGGTGGAGCGCCTTGTTCTGGATGACGGCTGGTTCCACCTGCGCCGGGACGACACGGCTGGTCTGGGCGACTGGTGGGTGGATCCTGCGGTCTGGCCCCAGGGCCTGGAGCCTTTAGTTGATTATGTCCACAAATTGGGGATGCAGTTCGGCCTCTGGTTCGAGCCGGAGATGATCAACCCGGATTCGGACGCCTACCGCGACCATCCTGAGTGGGTCATGAGGGCATCCTCCAGGAACCCGGAGCTGCAGCGCAACCAGCTGGTTCTGGACCTGACCAACCCCCAGGCCTTCAACCACGTGCTGGAGGCCATGACCAAGGTCCTGGAGTCCTGCCGCATCGACTACGTCAAGTGGGACCACAACCGTGACCTGCTTGAGGCCGGTTCCCAGGCCCACGGCGGCGCGCCGGCCATCCACGAGCAGACCCTGGCCTACTACCGCCTGCTGGACGCTCTCCGCGCTCGCTTCCCCAAGGTGGAGTGGGAGTCCTGCGCCTCGGGCGGCGGCCGCATCGACCTGGGTGTGATCGAGAAGGTCCGCCGCTTCTGGAACTCCGACATGACCGATGCCCTGAGCAGGCAGCTGATTCAGCGCTGGACCGAGCAGACCGTGGCCCCCGAGTACATCGGCGCCCATATCTCCCAGCCCTCCTCCCAGCAGACCGGCAGAACCTACGGCCTGGATTTCCGGGCGGCCACGGCCGTCTTTGGTTCCATGGGCATCGAGTGGGACATCCGCCAGGCCAGCGAGGAGGACTTGGAGCGGCTCAAGGAATGGATCGCCTGGTACAAGGCCAACCGGGGCTTCCTCCACTCCGGCCGTGTAGTTCGCCTGGACCTGGCCGACCCCTCGGTCCTGGCCCATGGCGTGGTGGCCCCCGACCGCAGCCGTGCCATCCTGGCCCACGTCCAGTTGGACGAATCCCTGCATAATCGTGGTGTTTATCTGCGTATTCCCGGCCTGGACCCCAAGGCCCGGTATCGGCTGGCCTGGACCGGCCCCGCCAAGCCCAGGGCCTCGCTGGAGCGCCTGGATCCGACGGGTCCGCTGGGCACCGCCGAGGTCACCGGCACCTATTTGGAGCGCGTGGGCATCCGCATACCCCGCTGCCAGCCCGAGACCATCCGCCTGATCGACCTGGTTCGGGTCTGACCCGCCGCTATCTGCCACACCACAGGGATGAAGGAGCACTGCATCATGAACCCAACCAGCCTCAGCCTGGGAGAGCCGGACTGGATCACGCTGACCACCGATGCCGACAGGGAGACCGCGCCCGCAGGCAGGCCTTTCCACGCAGCCCCCGATGCGAGGGTCAGCCTCAAGGGCGAATCCGCTCTGACGGTCAGCCTGACCGCCGGCTCCACCCCTATCCGGTCCCTGGCCCTGCGCTGGACCAGGCCCATGCCCGCCGACGACCTCTATCTGGGCGATGCCTGGGAGCGTGGCTACGGCCGCATGGGTTTCCAGACCATGCGCGCCAACCGGTTCATGCCCTGGTACTTCCTGGCGGCGGGTCAGGAGCAGGCCCAGGGGTACGGGGTGGCCACCGGTGCCAACGCCTTCTGCTTCTGGCAGGTCGATACGGCCGGCATCACCCTCTTCCTGGACCTGCGCAACGGCGGAAGTGGGCTGGTACTGGACGGTCGGGAGCTTGAAGCGGCCACCATCATCTGCCTGCAATATCCGCTCCAGGAGCGGGCTGGCGGCCCGGTCTTTGCTGTGGCCAGTGACTTCTGCTCCCGGATCAGCTGCAAGGGCCTTATGCCCCCTGAACCGGTCTACGGGAGCAATAACTGGTACTACGCCTACGGGGACTCCAGCCGTTCCCGGATTCTTGCCGATGCCGAGTATCTGGCCGACCTGACCCAGGGCAACGCTCACCGCCCCACCATGGTCGTGGATGACGGCTGGCAGGATCACCACCGGCTTGAGGACTACAACGGCGGCCCCTGGCGGCGTGGCAATGAGAAGTTCGGCGACATGGGCGCCCTGGCCGACCAGATCAAGGCCATGGGCATCAAACCGGGCATCTGGTACCGTCCGCTTCTCAACGAGGACGAGGCCATTACCGACCAGTTCAGGCTCCCGCACAACGGATGCCTGGACCCTTCGAACCCGCAGGCCCTGGACTACATCCGCCAGGACATCGCCCAGCTGGGGGAGTGGGGCTACCAGCTGGTCAAGCATGATTTCAGCACCTTCGACCTGCTGGGCAGGTGGGGCTTCCAGATGAACCCTTGGCCCAGCCCGGACGGCTGGCACTTCTACGACCGGAGCCTTACCAGCGCCCAGGTGGTCAAGCAGCTCTACCGGGCCATCTTCGAGCAGGCCACCAAGACCGGTATGCTGGTTCAGGGGTGCAACGTGGTCGGCCACCTGGGCGTCGGCTTCATGCAGATCAACCGGACCGGCGACGACACCAGCGGCCTGCAGTGGGAGCGGACCAGGCAAATCGGGGTCAACACCCTGGCCTTCCGCCTGCCCCAGAACGGGAGCTTCTACGCCACCGATGCCGACTGCGTGGGCATATCCGAATCAATCGACTGGGAGCTCAACCGTCAATGGATGGATCTCTTGGCGCGGACCGGCACTCCGCTCTTCTTCTCGGCCCGCCCCGGCAGCCTGACCGCCAACCAGGAGGACCAGCTCAGGCAGGCCTTGGCCCTGGCCTCGACCGGCGGCGCCCATGCTATTCCCTCGGACTGGCTGGTCAACGACTGCCCTGAAATTTGGACTGACGACAGCGGCAGCCGCCGATACTCCTGGTATCAGCCGGCTGGCCTGGAGTTTTCGGACAGGCCCGAGCGCTACGACGGGTACCTTTCCGCCGTTTAGAAGTAGATGACGGCCGTGCTCGGTTGGGATGGGCACAGCCGCCTGTTCGCCGGATTGCAGTGATGGGAATCCGGCCTTACTCGTGCGAAGCACAGCGGGGAATATTCGATAACGACATTTACAGAGCCTCCCAAGAACTCTGCCGACTGTCTCCCCAACAGACGGTGCATGTCATTCGTTTCTGCATCTTTGTACAGTGATACAACCCTATCATCGCGCAATGACTATGACAGCCGGATCCAGTGTCGGCGGAACTCAAGGCTGGCGGAATCTGTAAACAGCGGCCAGGCTGACTGGGGTTGTGTGCCCGTGGCCGGCCTGGCCGTGTTACCCTCTCTCCCAGGCGGAGGCGGGGGCGTGCATGCCTATCCTCGGCTTCTGCCTGCGGAAGTGTGGTGGGGGCGCGGGAGGGAGTGTCGGCTCCCTTGGGGTTTGAGCCTTCAGTGACACTTTTCCTCCCTGCTCCCCCTGTATGGGCCGGGGGCGGGGGGATTGTTACGCCGCCCCCGGCCGCTCTTACTCATACGAAGCATGTGATAGTTGGCGTGTTTCCCGCCGGTGGCGGCGAGATGCCAGCACCCCGCCCATGCCGGTCATGCCCGTGGCCAGGGCGAGCAGGATGCCCTCCCCGCCCGCCCGGGGGAGCACTGCAGGCAGGTACGTGTAACGGAGAGAAGTGTCCGGCTGCTGGGGTGTGCCGCCCAGCGTGTAGTCCACGCTGACCGTGACCGTGCCCGGCGCGTGTGCAGGCGTGAGCACGCTGACGCTGCTGCCATCACCGCGCATCAGGCCTGTTGCGGCGGTCTGGTCGAATCTGACGCCGGTGATCACCAGCTTGAATACCACCGGAACAGGAACAACACTGTAGCCTTTTACATCAGGATTGCTGAGCGAGCCAAAGAAGTTGCTTCCCCAGGCGTAGGCGTTGCCGTCGCTGCCCAGGGCCAGTGAATGAGTGTTTCCGGCGCTGACCTGCAGGTAGGTGAAGTCCGTGGGCGTGCCTGCAGGCTTGCCCACTTTGACCGGCGTAGGCCGGTCGGTTTGCGTCCCGTCGCCGAGCCTGCCATACATGTTGTATCCCCAGGCGTAGGCGTTGCCGTCGCTGCCCAGGGCCAGCGAATGAAGGTATCCGTCGCTGACCTGCAGGTAGGTGAAGTCCGTGGGCGTGCCTGCAGGCTTGCCTACTTTGACCGGCGAAGTCTTTTGAGTGGTCTTTGTCCCGTCGCCGAGGCCATAGTCGTTGTTTCCCCAGGCGTAGGCGTTGCCGTCGCTGCCCACGGCCAGCGAATGATCGGTTCCGGCGCTGACCTGCAGGAAGGTGAAGTCTGTGGGCGTGCCTGCAGGCTTGTATACTTTGACCGGCGAAGTCTGCTTGGAGGTATCGGTGATCGTGGTTGCCCCGTCGCCGAGCTGGCCGTAGCTGTTGTTTCCCCATGCGTAGGCGTTGCCGTCGCTGCCCAGGGCCAGCGAATGAGTGTTTCCGGCGCTGACTTGCAGGTAGGTGAAGTCCGCGGGCGTGTCTGCAGGCTTGTCTACTTTGACCGGCGTAATCTTTTGAGTGGCGGTTGTCCCGTCGCCGAGCTGGCCATAGTCGTCGTATCCCCAGGCGTAGGCGTTGCCGTCGCTGCCCAGGGCCAGCGAATGATAGTATCCGGCGCTGACCTGCAGGAAGGTGAAGTCCGTGGGCGTGTCTGCAGGCTTGCGTACTTTGACCGGCGTAATCTTTTGAGTGGTCTTTGTCCCGTCGCCGAGCTGGCCGTAGTCGTTGCGTCCCCAGGCGTAGGCGTTGCCGTCGCTGCCCAGGGCCAGCGAATGAAATTGTCCGGCGCTGACCTGCAGGTAGGTGAAGTCCGTGGACGTGCCTGCAGGCTTGCTCACTTTAGCCGGCATAGTCCGGGTGGTGGTTGTCCCGTCGCCGAGTTGGCCATTGCCGTTGATTCCCCATGCGTAGGCGTTGCCGTCGCTGCCCACAGCCAAGGAATGATAAGAGTATGATGCGCTGACCTGGTTGAACCTGATGCCTCGGCTGGTGTCCGGCGGGGTGATGGTGGTGGTTTCCTTGCCGAACTGGCTGCCCTTGTCGGGGCTGATGCTCCATGTGCTGTCGGGGTCTTTGAAGGTCCAGTGGGCGGTGAGGGTGAGGTTTTGGGTGACGGGTTTGCTGAAGTCGTAGGCGACCTGCCCGGTGAACCATCCGTCGAACTGGTAGCCTGGGCGCGTCGGGTCGGGGGAGGGGCGCTGGACTCTGCCGTAGACCGGCTGGATGCTCTGGTCCTGTGGGGGCGGGTTTCCTCCGCCTGTGTCGAAGCGGACCGTGTAGGCGGAGCCCTGGCGGAGGTCTCTGGTCAGGGTCTGGTCGACGGTGTACGTAAGGCTTCTGGTGAAGGGCTGGTCGTCCTGCCTGCCGGTGATGGTGATGGCGGCCGGGCCGGGCTGGCGGGCGGGGATGTCCGTCTGCCAGGCGTCGCCGGTCCTGCTGAGTTTGAGCGGCTGGCCGTCCATGCCGGCTGTTTCCAGGGTGGGCGCTGTGGCGGTGCCGAGCCGGGCCGGCTGGCCGGGCCGGCCCTGCCCGTCCAGGCTCCACTGGTATAGGCCGCCCTGCCTGCTGGTGGCGGTGATCCTGCCGCCTGCAAGGACGGCCTGCGTGTAGGCCCGGTTCCCGTCGTCCGCCCGGGCGGGCGCTTCGCCGGGCTTCCAGGCCCAGACGCGGCCGTCCCTGCTGGTGATGACGGCCTGGTCATTGCCGGTGGTGATTCGGCTGGCCTTCAGGTTTTCCGGCAGGCCGGCGGCCGTAAGGCTGGTCGTGCCGTCGGCCTGGTGCCAGGCCTGCCCGTCCGCGTCCAGGAGGAGGAACCCCTGGTTGAGGGCCTGGGCCTGGACGATACGGATTTGTGTGTCCTGCCTGATGCGTGCGGGCTTGACGTTGCCGGTCTTGCTCGCGTCCCAGGCCCAGGCCTGCCCGTCCGTGTCCAGGACGAGGGCCCGGCCGCCGGAGGCGGCGGCGGTGACGGCCCGCGCCTGTCCGGGCAGGCCGGTCGTGGCCTGCTCCAGGAATTTCGGGTTCGTGTTTTGACCGTCTTTCCGGCTGGCCTGGTAGGCGTGGACCTGTCCCTGCCGGTCCACCGCCAGCAGAAGGTCGCCGTCCATGCTGATGCCGGTGAATCGGGTGTCCTGGTTGGCATCGAGGATGGTGGGTGTCGATTGTCCGTTGGCCCAGGCGTAGATCCGCTGGTCGGATCCGAGCGCGGCCTGCAGCCGGCCGCCTGCCGCGGCCTGCAGCCAGCGGAACCCGTCGGGAGCCTGGGCGGGGAAGGGGACCCGCTTGGGCGCGCCCTCCTGCGTCCAGGTGTGGATTCGCCCGTCGCCGGTCAGGCCGACTGTCTGCTCGCCTGCGGCCTGGACGTTGACGTAGTAGGGCTCCTGCAGGCTGGGCGGGCTGATGGTCAGCCGGGCGCCGGCGGCGGGCCCGTGGTCCGGGCTCAGCGTCCAGTCCGTGATCCTCGACCATTGTGCTTTCAGGGTCGTGTCCTGGAGGATGGGAGTCTGGAAGTCGAAAGGCTCGCCGTCAAGCGTCCACCCGTCGAACCGGAAGCCTTCGCGTACAGGATTCTGTTGTGGGGGAGCGGCGAGGGTGCCGGTCTTCACGGTTGACTGTGTTGGCTTGCTGCCGTCGGCAGGGTCGAAGCGCACCGTGTGCGCGGCCTGATCGCTGGTATCGGATGGCTTAGTTGGAGCGGGTTCTGTCTTATCCTGATCGCCCGTCGTCGATGACGGGGTGCCCGTCGTTGGGTTTAATGGTGTGGTGGCTTGTATCGGCGATGGTGTGGGCAGTGGGGTGCTGGTTGTGTTGCTGGGGAGAGTGCCGGGGGTTTGCTCAGCTACGCGAGGGGTCTGACGACCCCCCCCCCCCGGTGAGTATGGGAGCATCCGCTTGGGCGGATGCGACACCCAAGCCTGCCAGCAGGCTGATCAGGACGGTCATCATCGCCAGAATGCGACGCAGGCGGGAAACCAGATGCATGAAACCAAACCCCCTCACCAAACATCAAGCGGTATCAATACCGCCTGCCTAAAAAAGTTCTTCTTGTCGGAAAGCCACCCTTTGCTCAGCGCCAGCTCTACATTACATTGCAGAAACCAAGACGAAAACCAGCCACCTTCTCGACGTCCCTACTTTTCACTCTACCATTCGATCCGCAAACAACACACGACCACATCAGGGGCCCTTGGATATGGCGAGGCCCCGCCTCCTGCTATCTGCAAGAGAACGGGGCCTCATCCTTAAAGTGTCAAGCGGTAATCAGCCGGTGTTCTGCAGGCCGGCGGCGACTCCCGAAACGGTGCAGAGGATCAGGTAGATGAAGTCGGCCTGTTGACTCTTGCTGAGCTCCTCCTTGTCGTTGCGACGACGCAGGGTGCGCAGGGCGCGCACCTGGGTCACCGAGAGGGCGTCCACATATGGAGAGCGGATCCGGATGGCCTGGCCCAGCACGTGGCGGTGCTGCAGGGGCCACTCGTCACCCACGATTTGCAGAACCCACTTGCGGGTCAGCTCCATCTCCGAGAGGACCTTCTGGCTCAGGTCGTCCCTGTCGCCCAGGGAGAGGTACATCTTGGCGATGCGCTCGTCGGTCTTGGCCAGGCTCATCTCGATGTTGTCGATGAAGGTGCTGAAGA
>NZ_JBVPQK010000109.1:0-7837 GCF_058197115.1 Bifidobacterium sp. POST2/T3 (B1) | reverse complement strand
GGGATAATGGAACATATGGCCAACGAGCAAAAGCAGCGCTTCGATTTCGCGACGGTCTTCCCGCCCAAGGGGGATCCACGCCGACCTCCGGAATGGTTCGGCCGCGCCCTACTTTACGTGGTCATAGCCGTCTTCCTGGCCTGGTTCGCATACTCCTCCTGGTGGAAGATCGAATTCCTGGTCTTGGACGTGGTGATCGCCATCTTCGTCTCCCTGGCCATGGAGCCCCTGGTGCTCAGGCTGGTCAAGCATGGCTGGCGGCGAGGAGCGGCCTCGGCGGTCACCCTGATAGGTCTGATTATTATTGTGATCGTCCTCTTGGGTATGTTCGGCAATCTGCTGGTCCAGCAGGTCATCGGCATGGCCAACGGGCTGCCGGCCCTCTATGAGCAGGTGGCGGAATTCATCGCCAGCCGCACCCCTTGGCACCTGCCGGCCATGCAGGATCTGGGCGGGGAGATCGTCAAGAATATCCAGACATCCTGGGTGACGGACTTCGCGGGGCAGGCCTTGACCACCACCGTGGGGCTGGCAGGGTCCTTCATCAATATCATGACCGTCCTGCTGGTCATCTACTACATCTCCGCAGCAGGCCCCAAGCTGCGCCGCAGCCTCTGTCAGTGGCTGGCACCCAGGAGCCAGCGTCGTTTCCTCTTCGTCTGGACCATCGCCCAGGACCAGATCTCCAGCTTCCTGTTCAGCAGGACCATTCTGGCGCTCATCTCCGCAGCCTGCATGTCAGTCTTCCTAGTCATTCTCAAGGTGCCCTACTGGTTGCCGCTGGCCCTCTTCTGCGGGCTGGTATCCCAGTTCGTGCCTACCATCGGCACTTACATCGGCGGGGCCGTCCCCATAGTGGTGGCCTGGGGGAGCCGCGGACTGCTGGTGGCTGTGATTGTGCTGGTCTACATCATCATCTACCAGCAGATCGAAAATATGATTCTGGCCCCCAAGATCTCCCAGCGGACCATGGACCTCAACCCTGCCATCGCCTTCCTGTCCGTACTGGCACTGGGCGCGGTCTTCGGTGCCCTGGGCGCCTTCCTGGCCCTGCCTCTGGCGGCCAGCTTCCAGGCCATCTTCTCGGCTTCGGTCAAGCATTACGAGCTGATTGATTCTCCGCTCATGCAGGATCCCAAGCCGGTCGGCAAGTCCAAGGTGGTCGAAGGTGTCGAGGCATTCAACGAGCACGTGGTCCAGCCGGTGGCCAGCCACGTGGGCAGCCGGTCCGCCAAGGGGACCAGCGCCAGGGTTCGAGTGGACGACCCTGTCATGACCATTGCCAGCCAGCTTTACCCGACATCCTCGCCGACGGCCAAAGATCTGGATGAGTCGGCTACGGTGCCTATACCCAAGTCCGCGTTGGCCCCGGTAAAGCACAGGCCGCTCAAGGGTACCGAGACCGGGGACGAGGCCTCCGAGGGGGAGGACAACCCCCGCAAGGAGTGGCGCTGATGGCCCTGCTCAAGGTATTGGACGTACTGATGATGCTGCTGGGCGGGGTGGGCATCGTCTACCAGGCCATCTGCATCGTCATCTCCTTTGTCTCCAAGCCGGTGGTCTTTCCCGATGCTCCTTTTGACAAGCGGTTCGCCGTCCTTATTTCCGCTCGCAACGAGGAGCATGTCGTCGGTCATCTGATCAACTCCATCAAGGAGCAGACCTACCCAATCTCCATGGTCGACATATGGCTGGTGGCCGACAACTGCACCGACAACACCGCCGGACTGGCCAGATCCCTCGGCTGCCATGTGGTCGAGCGGCAGGACCCGGACCGGGTGGGCAAGGGCTACGCTCTGACCTTTCTGCTGGAGCAGATACTCGATCGGGGTCTTGACTCCTACTATGATGCCTACTTCGTCTTTGATGCGGACAACATTCTGGACCGCCACTACATCGAGGAAATGAACAAGGCTTTCCAATCCGGCTTCCGCATACTGACTAGCTACCGGAACTCGGTCAACTTTGCGGATAACTGGGTTTCCTCGGGTTCGGCCCTATGGTTCATCCGTGAATCCCGGTTCCTCAACACCTCAAGGATGGTCATCGGCTCCAGCTGCCACGTGGGCGGCACCGGGTTCATGTTCTCCAGAGAGGTTATGGAGCGCAACAACGGCTGGAAGTTCCACCTGCTGACCGAGGACCTGGAGTTCACCATGGACTCGGTTCTGCACGGCGAGCGCATCGGCTATTGCGGCACCGCCATCCTCTATGACGAGCAGCCGGTCACCTTCAAGCAGAGCTGGCGGCAACGGCTGCGCTGGAGCAAGGGCTTCCTTCAGGTCTTCCGCTACTACGGGCCTGCTCTGATTTCCCGGGCCTTCCGCGAACGTGATTTCTCGGCCGTTGACCTGACCATCCTGATCTGCCCCTTGACAGTTTTGGGGCTGGTCCGCTGCTTCTTCGGTCTGCTCTTCCCGGCTCTGGGTTTCGTGACTTGGGCCAGCCAGATGACCACCCTGGTGGATGGCATTGCAGCCGGGATTCTGGGCCTCCTGGCCATGATGGGCCTGGCTGCCCTTACCGTGCTGGCCGAGCGCGACAAGATCGGCGCATCCAACAAGGAGCTTTTCGCCTACTGCCTGAGTTTCCCCATCTTCATGCTCAGCTACGTGCCAATCTCCTTCCAGGCCATTTTCGCCAATCCGGGATGGAAACCCATCGAGCACTCAGGGCATTGAGGCCTGTTGCCCTCAATCGGCAGCGAGGTAGTGACTTGTTAGTAGACTTAAGGCCATGTCCGATGAAGTGCAAGCAACCAGCATGACCGCCCAGACGGCAGTGGTCCCTCCGCCAGATACACAGGCAGCGGTCTCTATCCGCGCCCTGGTCAAGTGTTATCAGGGCCGGCCTGCTGTCAACGCCCTCTCTCTGGACATCCCCCGGGGGTCCTTCTATGGGATAGTTGGCCCCAATGGCGCAGGAAAGACCACCACGCTGAACATGATGACAGGACTTCTGGTGCCGGACTCCGGCAATGTCATGATTCTGGGCAGGGACGTATGGTCGGACGTGGATACGGCCAAGCGGATCATCGGCGTCATGCCCCAGGGTGATCAGATCTTCGACAGGCTGACGGGTCTGCAACTGCTGGTCTACTCGGGCATGCTTAGACGGATGCCGCGTAGTGAGGCGCTGGTCCGGGCCAGGGACCTGTTGGAGGCTTTCGACCTGACTGATGCCGGCGGCAAGCGGGTCTGTGATTATTCATCGGGCATGACCAAGAAGATCTGCCTGGCTACGGCCATGATTCATTCCCCTAGACTCCTGGTGCTGGATGAGCCGTTCGAATCGGTTGACCCAGTCTCAAGCGCCAATCTCAAGGACATCCTGGCCGAGTATGTCGATACCGGGGGAACAGTGGTCATTTCCTCGCACGTCATGGCTCTGGTGGAGCGGATGTGCACCCATGTGGCCATCATCGACCATGGTCTGGTTCGGGCTGATGGCACGGTGGCCCAGGTCGCTGCAGGCGAGGATCTGGAGGATCGCTTCCTGGAGCTAGTCGGCGGCCGTCACCAGGCCAAGCGAATCGCTTGGCTGAACGGCTCCGGATCTGAGGAAGACCGGGAGGCGGAATGAGCACGGCATCCACCATCATCGCCATGCGTTGGTCCATTACCTGGAGCACGATCAAGCACTCTTCCTGGCAGATGGTCGGAGCCATCATCAGTCTGCTCATGGTCATAGGCATCTGCCTGGCTTCATGGCAGGCTTCACTGACACTGGGAGGCTGGTTGCCCAGTGCCGGTTCGGGCAACCGGCAGCGTATGGGAACCTTATTGGTCCTGTTCCTGGTCGGGCTGACTCTGGGAGTGGTCCTGATTCAACTGGCCTTCCTGGGCCAGGGGTCGATCCTGGGCCCCTCGCGATTCGTCCTTTACGGGATTCCTGACAGCCAGCTGCAAGTGGGGCTCTACCTGGCCGGGCTGACTGGGCCTACGGGATTGACTGGCCTCGTCTGCTTCCTGTCCCTGACGGCCATCTATGCACGCATGGGTGTCGGAGCCGCGATCGTGGCTTTGGTCGCGGCCCTCCTGGCTGTCATGGTGATGCTGGCCCTGTCCCGGGCTGTTTTGGACCTGGTCGGTACCTTGATGGTTTCTCAGCGCTCCCGATCCGGGCTCTATCTGCTGGTCACCGTGGTGATCATGCTTTTGTGTCTGCTGCCCTCTCTGCTGGACAGCGGGATCATGGATGGCATGGCAGTCGACACTGACTCCCTTAAGTCCGCGGCCGACATACTGGCCTGGACGCCACTGGGTGCCGCTGTCCGCCTGCCGGAGGATTTCCTTTCGGGATCATGGTGGGCTCTGCTCGGACGGCTGTGTATGGAGCTGGTCACCCTGGCTCTCTGTTTCATGATCGGCATGCTGTGTCTGCGTCATGACCGTTTGTACGCCGGGGCGAGGGCTGAACGGTCGGGTGCACCCAAGGGGCTGGGGATGCTGGGCCGGTCCCGGGACACTGTGGATGCCATGGCCGCGCGATTGCTGATTTATCTTCGTCAGGATCCCCGCAAGCTTGCCAGCTATCCGCTTCTGCTTGTCGTGGTGATTCTATACGCGGTGATCTTCCGCCAGATGCCCATGTTGCTATGGTTGGGACCGATCTTGGGCGCCCTGATGCTGGAGATTCCCGAGGGCAACGCCTTGGCCTACGATGGGCTCGCACTGCGTATGGAGATAGCGTCGGGAGTGAAGGGTCGTGAGGACCGGCAGTCCCGTGTCCGCAGCCATCTGAGTGTGGCTCTGCCCTGCATGCTCCTGCTTGGGTTGGTGACTTTGACACTTTCCGGGGCAATGAAGGGCGGGCGAGATCTGATCATCTCCCTGGATATGCTGGCTGTGACCGTAGGATTGCTCCTGTCTGGGCTGGGAGTTGCCCAGATTTTCTCGGCCCTGCTGATCTATCCGGTACCTTCTATGGACCAGCCCTTCACCTCACCGCAGGGACGTGCTGTTGCCCAAGGCTTCCTGCCAATACTGCAGTTGCTGGCTAGCCTGGTGATCATGCTGCCTACATTCTTGGTGACATTGCTGGCCATGACCACGGGCGGGGTTCTTCCGCTCTGGCTGCCTGTGCCGGTCGCACTGGCGAACGGCCTGGTTGTGCTTGCCGTAGGTGTCGCTTTAGGGTCTCGGATCTTCGATCGTCGTCAGTCGGCCATTCTGCTGACTCTGGATCGCTATGCCTCTCTGCAGTCCTGAGACAGCGACAGGACCAGTACTAGGCTAGTTGGATGATGCCGACCGAACCGAGCCGAATTTGGTTGGCGAATGCAAGTCCGGGAGAGAGCAATTGGGTGACAGACATCAGCAGCGCATGACACGCCGTCGTCAGATCAAGCGACGCTGGCGGGTGGCCTTGGCCATGCTTGTGGCTGTCATACTGGTCGTCGGCTATGCTTGCATGGATCTGGCTGACCTGGTGCCCGGGCCGCTGACTTTGTCCAAGACCAGTCATTCTTCGGTCCCCCCTGCTGTCATGATGGGCGAACCGCCGACCTTCACCGCCAACAAGCCCGGGTCCGCGGTGGATGCCGGTCAGGTCCAGCAGCTGGTCAACGCTTTCGCTGACACACCGGGCATAGGCAATGCATACTCGCTGGTTGTGCGACAGGCTGACGGACGGGTGCTTGCTCAGAAGAACGCCGACCAGGCACGCCAGCCGGCCTCCACCATGAAGACCTTGACCGCAGCCGCAGCCGCTTCCGTTCTGGATATGTCCTCCCAGCTGGATACTGAGGCGGTTCTGAATTCCTCTTCCTCCTCACAGGCGACGCTGACCCTACGCGGTCACGGCGATATGCTGCTAGGCGCCGGCAAGGACGATCCCCTGCACGTCAACGGCCGGGCAGGACTGGGAACTCTGGCCGTGAAGACGGCCCAGGCCCTGCACAAGCAGGGGGTCGGCCGAGTGACCTTGGCTTACCAGGACACGCTTTTCGGCGACGATCGGGCGCCGAAGGGAATCGAAGAAAACAATGCTGATGGAATCTACTTCCAGGAGCCTGTCGCTATGGCCGTGGATGAGGCCAGGCAGGGACAGGCCGAGCCTGTTGCCTATCCAGATGCAGGCGGTGTCTACCTGCCCAGGGTTCAAAATCCGGCAGGGGCTGCTGCAGCGGTCTTTGCCAGTCGCCTGATGGAGTCCGGGATTCAGGTGGACAATGCGCAGGAGCCAAACAGGATCGACCATGCCCAGGGCAAGGTTCTGGCCCGTATCAGCTCGGCACGGCTCAGCGAGATCATGTCGCTGATGCTGCGCAATTCCGACAACAGCCTGGCTGAGCTTTTCGGCCGCCTGACCGCCTTGGCCCTGGACATGCCCAACAGCCCAGCCGGGGCTGTGAAAGCCGTGACCAGCACGCTGAACAAGCTGGGTGTGGACACTGCGGGCCTCAACATGGCCGACTGTTCGGGGCTGACCCCTGGCTCGAGCCTAAAGGTGGGAACCTTGGTGGATGTTCAGCAGCTGGCCCTGTCCGAGAAGGGGCTGACCCCCCTGGTCAAGGGTCTGTCGGTGGTGGGGCTGACCGGCACGGCAGCCAGACGCGAAATCGACAATCAGGCCGACGGGCTGATCCGGGTCAAGACCGGCACCCTGGATCAGGTGACTTCACTGGCAGGCAATGTGATTCGACGCTCAGGCGGTGTTCTGGTCTTTGCTGTAGTCGTCAACGATCCCGAGGATGTGGCTGCTGCCCAGCAGGCTGTGGACACCTTGGTCGGATCCCTGGATCGGCTCTGAACGGGAGGACGCCTGGACCATGGTCTATTCAGCGGAGATGAAAAAGGCGGTGGGGCTCCTGCGTTCGACCCTGGACCGGGAGGGCCTGGGCCTGCAGGATCGGCGGTTCACCCATCACGGGGTGCACCGGCCCGATTCGGATGCTCCACTGGTCCTGGTGGCCTGTTCTGGAGGCCGGGATTCCCTGGCCCTGGCCTGCGTGGCCCATTTGGTGGCCGATATGACCGGTCTGCGGTGCGGGGCTTTGCTGATTGATCACGGTCTGGTGCCTGATTCGGATCGGGTTGCCGAGTGCGCGGCTGGAACCTGCCGGGAGTTGGGATTGGATCCGGTTCGCGTCACCAGAGTGGATGTGCCTGTCACTTCGGCTGGTCCTGAGGCCGATGCCCGTGCAGCCCGTTATCAGGCCCTCTCCGGGCAGGCCCTTGAGTTGGGCGCCAAGGCTGTCCTCCTGGCGCACACCCGTGATGATCAGGCTGAGACAGTGCTGATTGGCCTGATTCGCTCCCAGGGGCTGGAGGCCATCACCGGGATGGCTCGGCGTATAGAGCGTGGAGGAATGTGTTACCTGCGTCCGTTCCTGGATTTGGACCGGAAAGATACCACGGCCATTTGCCGCCAGCAGGGGATCGACTGGTGGGACGACCCCACTAACGGTGACGATCAGCCGGCCGATTGTACGCTTCCCGAGACGCTGCCGTTGCGCTCGCGGATCCGTCATGACCTGCTGCCTGCCTTGAATCGCTTCGCTGGCCGGGACATGGTCCGTCGCCTTGCTCTGGGTGCGGATATGGCCCGTCTGGATCAGGATTACCTGGACTCCCAGGTGGATGGACTCTACCAGCGGCTGGTTGCGAGCCCTGACTTGGACCAAAAGGCCGAAGGGGTTCTGGTCTGCTTGGATGCCCGCGGATTGGCCGACTGTCACCCGGCTCTGCGTACCCGTCTGCTGGCTCAGGTGTTGACCAAGCTGGGAATAAGGTTCACGGCCGTGCAGGTCCGGGCCTTGGATGATTTGGTCTGCCGATGGCACGGCCAGCAGGGCCCCCGCTTTCCCAGCTCTCATACAGCAATCCGTAAGGGT
>NZ_JBVPQK010000108.1:0-7845 GCF_058197115.1 Bifidobacterium sp. POST2/T3 (B1) | reverse complement strand
CAAAAATGATGCTTTTTTGGCTCTCTTTGGCCGAGGTATTTGCCGAAAACCAGCAGATATTTTCTTAGTACGCGCGCGATAAGCGCGCACTAAGCGCGTGGTAAGCGCGTACTAAAGGAATTCGTATAGGGAGGTTTCTGATGACAAGACCATCACTGGGAAAAATGGGACTCCATGTCTGTCTACGGCCACGACTGAGGGATTACATCATGGATGAGGCCCGTGAGCGGGGTCTGGATGTGAGCCAGATAGTAGAGGACTACATCCTTGAAGACATAAGCAAGTTCGGTGTCGCTGAGGACACCGAGGAGGGAGGTTATGTGTACCGATACAGGGGACCAGTGGTTTTTGGTGAGTCCGTGGACGGGGCCGATGGCGTGGGCTCCGGAGTCGCTGATGATGGTGGAGCTGAGGGGCGTGGAGGCCTGGCTGGTGGTACGCGCCGCCAGGCGCGTCCATCTGCACGGGAGTGTGAGGGCAAGGCTAGGGCGCGTGGTCGGGCTCGTCGTAAGACGATGGAGCAGGCTGAAGCTGAGGCTAAAGTCCGGGAGTCTCTGGGACCTGACTGGGAGTACCACTGGCTCAAGAAGGGCCCTCGTGGACGCGGTGACGGAGCCGCTAAGTGAGCGGGACATCCAGCTGCGGGTGATATGGGCTCGTCGCCATCCGCGCGATAGGAGTCTGCATGTCTGGGTGGGGGTGCCTGGTGGGGTGCTTCCGTCTGAGGCCGCAGCGGCTGTCCGCTGGTGGGCGGACGGCCTTCTGGAAAAGCATTATGGAAAGGAGGTAGATAAGGATGCGCGACATTCGGATGCGTGATGTGTCTAGGGCCACGGGGTATGCGGTGGCTGATCTCGTGGTGGTGTTGGATGCTGTAGCCGCTCATGAGGGCCGTGATGGCTGGCAGTACCTCGATAAGACTGGTCTGTTCTGGTGCTGGGAGTCTGGCATAGAGCCTCGCACGGTAGCCAAATGGTATCTGAACTGGCCGGGGAACCCGAGGGCCGAGGTATCGGTAGTGGCTTTGGCGAGGCTGATGGACCGGATCTGTCCTAAGCACCGGTTCTATGATGGCATGCCGCACATGGAAGCGGATGAGCGTGATGGCGACCCTATCATCGTGAACGGCTCCGGAATCGTCCTCCTTCAAAAGGACGGGAGGTGACGGTCCTGATGGTGAATATAAGGAAGAGATTCAGTGAGTGGGCCGCGTTGGTAGGGTGCCCCGAGGCTGATTTGATGGACTACTGCATAAACGAATCTGGTGGGGATTGGGGTGTCAGGAAGTGGATGCCCAATGGAGAGCCGGGGCCCGTGATTGAAACCCGCGGGTTCCCGGACCCCGTGGAGTGGAACATCGCGCCGGGCGACTACTGGCTCACGTCCGGCGTGAGCGTGGATGAGACGGTGCGGCGGCTTCGCGAGGACATGACTGAGACCGGGTACGGCGACTTTTCTGACTCCGACTCCGACTCTGACCTGGTCAAGGACGCGAAAGCCTTGGGTATCAGGGTCAGGACTCTGGCCCGACTGGAGAAGCAGGGCCACTCGGCTGCTGATGTCCGGCGTGACCTGGGTAAGGCGTTGAGCCGCTATCGCCATATGAGCAGGGACGAAGCCGTTCAACGTTGGTATAAAGAAAGGGATTAATACCCATATACAAAAGGGGACACCTGGCGGCGTCCCCTGGGGGTTTCACATGATGGATATCAGTGTGGATACAAATAGAGCTTACTTGGCCGGTCTTGATGATGAGCAGTCGGCCGCGGTTTTGAGCCCGTCGAGGGACTTGGCGGTCACTGCTCCAGCGGGTGCTGGGAAAAGCACGACTATCGCGGCCCGTGCACGGAGCCTTGAGGATATGGGCGTTGACGGCAGTCGTCTCGTGTCGGTGTGTTTTGGCCATGACGCGGCCCAGTCCATCGGTGAGAAAATGCGGAAAGTCGGTGCTCATGGCAGGGCCATGACCATTCATCATCTGGCTCTCCGTCTTCTCAGGCGTGAGCGGGAGTCTTCGACCACTCTGCCCGCTCGTGTGGTCCTGTGTTCCCTGGATGGGACTGATGGCGACCATGCGACCAACGTCGAGCTGAGACAGGCTCTCGGGCGATGGGTCAAGACTGCTAAAGCGCGGTGGCCTGGTGATGGGCTGACCATCCGTCGTGCGAGGGAGGCCGTGGCCAGGATAGAGTCCGGCGGCACAGCCCAGGGCAAGGCCGAGGCCTATATATGGGCCCAATACGGTCAGTGGATGAGGAATCGGTCTCGTGATGAGGATGTCACGACGGACTATGGTTTTGCGGTTCTTAGGGCGGCTTCCTTGCTGTCGTCGGCTCCTGACGGAGCTGACTGGGTGCCCAGGGTCTCGGCTCTCATCGTGGATGAGGCTCAGGATGTGAGTGGTCCTCAGCGTCGTCTCTTGGAGGCTCTGCATCCTGAGTGGCTGTCTCTGGTAGGGGACGCTGACCAGGCCATTTATGGTTTTCAGGGCGGCGACCCCTCATGGCTGGTGACCGGTCATGACCGGATTCGACTGGTCACTGACTACCGGTCGACGGCTGCCATCGTGCGGGTCGCCGCAGCTGTGTCCGGCCATGTGATGAAGCCTGCTCCGGACGCTGACGAGGGCGACCCCGTCGTGCTGTACAGGGCTGATGATGAGGATGATGAGGACGCTTGGGTGGCTGACCAGGTTCGTGCTCTGCTGGCTGCCGGCATACCTCCCATCCCTGGTGATGAGTCCGGCATAGCCATCCTGACCAGGGAGGCTGAGCGTGGCCAGCGATTGGCGGATTACTTGGCGTCCCAGGGCCTGGGAGGCAAGGTGGAGGTCACTACCGTCCACAGTTTCAAGGGCCGTCAGGCCGAGGCTGTCCTGGTGGCTGGCCTGTCTGATGAGGTCTGGTGCAAGGATGATGAGGACGAGGCCCGCAGAGTCCTCTACGTAGCTGTCTCTCGCGCAAAACACCATCTCTACTTGAGCTACGCGGGGACGGAGACCATTACTCATCGGTCTAAAGCCGTCCATCCTCTTCGTCTTCTCAAGGGTCTCCCGGTGACTGATGTGACCGGTCATGACCGGTCACTGGTGCCGACCGTGACACCTGAGGTTGAGGCCGAGTTGACCAGCTTGTATGAGGCATTGGGAGACCGCAAGGCCCAGGCTGACCGTATCGCCGGGTTCTATCGTCTGTCTGGCGATGAGAGCAAGGCCCGAAGAATGGAGGGATGCGCCAGTCTGGCGGTCTTCGCCCACTCGGTCAGAACGGACCCGGAGACGATGGAGACTCTGGACCGTTGGGCTCTTGAGTCCGCGGATTACTGCCATGTGCGGCTGTGTCCCATGTGTCAGTGGCGGGTGAGTCGCGAGCAGTGGCTGCGGCTGTCGGCCATCCACTGGTGGGCTATGACAGTGAATCACCAAAGGTATCCGGAGGGTGACCCGCGTCGGTATCAGGATCCTCTCCTCGTGACGCTGACCATCCCCAATGTGAAAGCTGAGGACTTGGGCGCCGCCATCCGGCTACTGGGCAGGGCCTGGCACAGGATGAGCGTGGTACCGAGCTGGGACAAGGAGCACAGGACTCGTAGGTGGCGACTGTGGTCCAAGGTTCTCCCTGGCGAGTGGCGAACCATCGAGGTCACGTTCAACGCCGAGACTGGTCTGTATCACCCTCACATGCATGTGCTCATGCTGGCGACGGCAGCCTACGCCAGGCCGTTTCATCGGGATGACCCGAGCCGTGAGGGTGTTGACTGGGTTCGTCGTGATGATGGCAGGTTCGGTTCTCCCCACTATCTCTCGACCAGGGAGTGGGCTGAGATGTGGACGAAGAACGTGATGGCGGCCCAGGGTGTTCGTCAATCGTCCGACCTGGAGATTGAGGATGACCATGACGGCGGGCTCCTTGTCAGGACTCCACATGTGAACGGCGGGAATCTTCTGGTCGATGTTCGTAGGACTGACGCCGGTTCTGGCGACCTCAGCGAGGTTACCAAGTACGTGAGTAAGGACTTGGAGCTGTTCCCGCCGTCCATCTCCGATAGCGAGGGAGTGGAGCGTTTAGAGGTTCTGGACTCTGCTCTGGAGCGGGTTCATCTCATCGTGCAGAGAGGAGTGTATAAGACCATCTTGGACCGTGCATCGGCTGGCATGCTCAAGGATTGGCAGGCTGGTGACCCATCGTCGGCTGAGACGCTGGACATGGACGAACTGGTCAGCCGGTTCAGGGCGTCGCAGGGCATGACTGCCGCCTGGACAACCGACCGCCGGTCCTACGCGGGATGGACTGGCCAGGCATATACGGAACGGTATCGCAGGTCCGTCGATGATGAAGAGAATGAAGCCGACGATGACCCCTTTGATGATGACGATGATGAGGATTGGTGACTGGAAAAAGCGCCAGAAAAACTGTCCCAATCGTTGTCTCAAAAGTGCAGAAAAAAATCGCTGATAATGGCGTGTGGCCGCGCAGGGGCTTGAGAAATAGTCGTTTTTGCGCCCCGGGGGCCACCATGACAACATCCAGAAGGACAATTCTGGCTGGTCAGGTGAGGACAGTTCTCCAGAGGGTCATGTCCTGGCTCTCTCTGGTTCCGTGGCTGCGGCCACGGTGTCCTCATTCCGATAGCACGAGGTGCGTAGCACCCCGCTGTCGGCTAATCCGCTACCAGATTCGCTAGCCGTTGGTCACTGGATGGCCAACCAGGTTCGACTGGATGACATCTGCATCTCCCAGACGTCGTCACCTAGTGACGGTCATGGAAGGGGCGAGGCGCTAAGGAGGATAGTCTCCTCGTCTCACGGTCCCGTGAGCGGGCGACGCCGTGAGTGGGGTCTGTTGGGTGCCCACAATGGTGTGCAACCCTAGCGACACTGTCCCTCGGCCATAGTAATGCGCGCGGGGGCGGGCATGTGGCAGGTCTTTTTATTTTTTACGCTCTTAGCATAATCGGCCATCCAGTTTTGCAAGACTGTGATAAGCTGAGTAATTTTATTTTCAGGCCGACTGCCATCGGCCTGAATAATTGAACATCTACTAATGAAAGGTCAAAAAAATGTCAGCTAAAAAAGTTAACAAAAAATCAACCAAGGACTACGGTAGCACGACCAGTGCACTCCTCGATGACGCTCGTCGCACGGGTCGTCGTATCGCTGTGCGTTCTGATTACAGCGGAGTTCTCGTCGTGCCTCGCACGGTCAGCCCAGACGATAGCGTCATCGAGCTCGTCGTGACTGAAGCTGTCAAGCTTCCAAAGGGGTCGCCCTTTGGCCAGGAGCTTTTGGGCTTCGCTGTCAAGCGTGATGGTGAGCTTGTTCGAGGTACGCACTGTGGATTGGGTGTCCCCTTTACATCGTGCCTCGACTGCATGGTCAAGGCCTTCTGCACCTGGCTGGGCGAGGTGGATACCGCGCCCCATGCCTCGACGTCGAAGGCTATCATCCGTCCACTGGAGGCTCGTCAGTGGGAGACGATGGCGGTCGCTATCAGCCGGGAGTACCAGCTGCATCTCGCTCTACTGTCTCGCCTAGCTAGCTGACTGGTCGTGACCGGTCATCATCCCGTCACGTGACCGGTCACGCCTAGTACGCTGGTGACCATGACTGGTCACGATTTATCTTTTTCCGAGGCTCTTAAGATGGTCGATTGCTCCGAGTCGACCTTGCGCCGCAAGCTCAGAGAACATGGCTCGGAGTTGGGAGCTACTAAGCTAGCGAGGGGTTGGCGTATTCCGGTCGAGACGCTCGAGGCTCTGGGCGTGGTCTCGACCGTAACCGGTCAGGGCGATACCCCTTTGACTGGTCGTGACCGGTCACCTGACCGGTCACCCGATACTCAAGAGCTGGCCGAGCTACGTGATGAGGTCTCAAGGCTCAGGGTGGATAATGCTCAGCTTCGGGAGCATGTGAGTGGTCTGGAAGCTCTCCTCGAGGAGCGTGGTCGTGTAGTGGCCCTCCTGGAGGCTCGTCCTCGTCATTGGTGGCAGCGGATTAGGACTCGGCATGATGATGGTGCTGATGAGGGCACCAGGTAGTCCCTATTCTTTTTTTTTGTTTATTCCAATCGCAGTAAGTATAGGTATATAGGTATATAGGGAGAGTCTTCGGAGGCCTACTCCTATCTAGTGTTTGAGCATGTAGGCGTACCCAAGGCCCCCAAAAACGTACCCAAAGCCCCTCAAAACGTACCCAAAGCCCCCTCATGCATCCAAAGTACACGGGCTATTCGTACCTAAAGTACACGGACCTGTGTTAGAGTTTTTGTTGTACCTAAAGTACACACCCGTAGCGGTGAGTATGAAAAAGTCCCCGCGCTGGACCAACAGCCGGGGACATGGATAATGGATTGGATTATCATGAGCGATGATAGCGCGTCCAGCCTTGTTGTGCCCGAAGATGAGCCGTGGATGTCTCATGGCTTCATAAGCAGGTTAGCGACTCAAGTCAGTCTTCCTTATAGACGGCCAAAGCCTGGAGTATCAAGGATTGTTCGGTCAAATGGTTCTCTAACCGTATCGTTCTCAGCGTCTAATCCTGATGGTCTTCTTCCATATGGGAAATATCCGCGACTTTTTGAAATGTGGGCCTGCACGATGGTTAAGACTGGAAACTCGTGTTATGACCCTGAGTCGAGGACCATTCATTTAGGTACTACGTTTAGGGAGTTTCTGCGGACAATAGGTATTAATGTTGGCGGCCGTCAGCTTCATACCATAAAGCCTCAGCTGGAGCGTCTCTTCTCCTGTACGTATTCAATAAACAATAATGACTCCTCTCATTCGCAGGGCGTGGCCTTTACCGTTGCAGAAAAATGGCGGATTGATTGGCTGTCTCATGAGACCCAGGACCATGCTCTTTTTGAGAATTGGGTCAGGTTATCTGATGGGTATGTAGCCAAGCTAATGGAGAGTCCGGTTCCTGTGGACCTATCTGTCGTGGCGAAAATTCGAGGGCCTATGGCTCTGGATGTTTATTGGTGGCTATCACGTCGTTATTCTTATTTGCATTCTCGGCAATCCATTAAATGGTCTCAGCTCTATGAACAGTTTGGTACTGCGGCTTCGCCAAGGAAGTTCAAGCAGACCTTCAAACGGGCCGTGGCTGAGGTTGTTGCGGCCTATCCTGAGGCGAAAATCACTTGCGGCAAGGATTATGTGACTCTCTATCCGTCTGCCACGTCGGTTCCCACTACCTCTCAGGTTCGTCATGCGGAGCGTCTGGCCGCTAAGCCTCAGGGTGGTCATGATGATGGTCATTGGTTTGAGGTTGCGTATTCTGGCGGTCGTGGCCAGGTCTATGGAAGCCTTGATGTTTTTTCGACGGTACAGGCCCAGGCTCATCTGGCTGGTGATGGTCCCGTCGATGCGTGTCCCGTGTGCCGGTACGATGAGCGGAATCGGCCTCTTCATGGAGCGTGAGAATCGACTATCGTCAGGAAGCTACATTTAAGAGCCTTTCTGACGATAGTTTTTCTGGTCGTGGGGCGAAAAACGTCGTTTGAGTATGACGACTCTGTATGAAGCCTTTTTCGTCGTCAGAATCGCTCTCCGTGATTCTGGGAGGGGCCTTGGGTACGTCCGTGTTCTTGGGCATGTAGCCGATGTACGGTACAAACGCCAGTTTGTACCATTCGAGTTCATACTGAGCAAGCTTCGATGAAGCGAAGCGAGGTTATATAGCAGTTTCGATGTAGTAGTGAATATAGGCCCCTCTACGGGTTATAAAATGACCTCTTTCAAAGGTCGATTTTAATGCGCCAAAAACCATCAAAAATGATGCTTTTTTGGCTCTCTTTGGCCGAGGTATTTGCCGAAAACCAGCAGATATTTTCTTAGTACGCGCGC
>NZ_JBVPQK010000107.1:0-7857 GCF_058197115.1 Bifidobacterium sp. POST2/T3 (B1) | reverse complement strand
CATCGAGGAGGCGGCCGGCATCCTCAAGCACCGCAAGCGCAAGGAACGGGCCCTGCACAAGCTGGCCAACACCGAGGACAACCTGTCCCGTCTGGACGACTTGATCGGCGAGATTCATCGGCAGTTGGGGCCGCTGGGTCGCCAGGCTAAGGTCTCCCGCCGGGCCGACATGATCCAGGTCAGTCTGCGGGACGCCCAGGCCCGCATCCATGCCGACGACGCTCTGACCTCGAAAAAGAAGCTGGAGGATCTGCGATCGCGGTTGGTTCAGACTCGGGGGCAGCTGGCCAGGGGGCAGGAGGACCTGACCAGGGTCAAGTTGCGCATCGAACAGCTGGAGGGGCTGGACCGACAGTCCAGTCCGGCCCTGGAGGCGGTCAACCAGCAGTGGAACGACCTGACCAAGCTGGGTGAGCGGGCCGTGTCCCTGGCATCCTTGGCCAGGGAGCGCAGCCGTTCGCTGGAGGCCGGCATGGTGGCCGACCAGGGGCAGGATCCCGGGGTGCTCAGGCGGCGGGCCGACGAACTCAGGGGCCAGGCCGACCAGGAGGAGGGCCAGGTCGGAGCCGACCGGATCGCCCTGGATGGCTGCGTTCAAGCCCGTGCGGATCTGGAGCGGCGGCTGGCCGCTCACCGGCAGACCATGACCGAGCTGCGGCAGGCTGCCAGAAAGCGGCAGGTTCGGCTGGGCGACCTGACGCAGCTGGTGGCCAAGGAGGAATCGGCCCTGGAACTTTCCAAGCAGCGCGAGCGTGACCTGATCCGACAGCAGGATCAGGTCAGGGAGGGTCTGGAGCGTGCCAGAAACCGGGTGCGGGACTTGGACAGCCAGGAGGAGAGCCCTGACCAGGACGGCAGACAGGCCCTGGACCAGGCAGGCGAGGTCAGGGACCAGGCCCGCAGCAGGCTCAACGACTTGCAGGAGCGGGAACGCCGGATCCAGTCCGATGCCATCTCGGCCCAGGCCAAGGCTGATGCCCTGGCGGACACGCTGGACCATCGCGGCGCGGGCGAGGCCCTGTCCCAGGCCGGGGATCCGGCCCTGCTCGGTCAGCTGACCGACTTCGTCCGCGTGGAGGGGGGCTGGGAGGAGCCCCTGGCCCAGGCCCTGCACAACTATGCCTCGGCCCTGGTGGCCAAGGATGGCCAGACGGTCGACCGGACCCTGGAGCGGGCCCGCCGGGACCGTTTGGGACGCGCCGCGCTGATCTCGGCATCAGGCCCGCTCAAGGGGGCAGGAGTAAGTCCCGGCGATGGCCCTTGGCGGTCGGCCGCCGACCTGGTGGTCCTGCGCGAGCATCCTGCCGACCCCGACCGTGCCCAGGGGGTGCTGGCGGCTGTCCGCAGTCTGCTGGCCTCCACAGCTGTCGTCGATGACGCCGATCAGGCCCGCCGTGCCCTGGAGGACGGATGGCAGCAGGCGCTGACCCGCCCGGGCGACATCTATGACCGGGTAGGTGCTGTAGGCGGATCCGCCCCGGCCACCAGCGGCCTGGCCTTGACCGCACGCAGGGATAAGGCCCTGGAGCAGGTGGAGGCCCTCCAGGAGGAATCCAAGGCACTGCAGCCGCAGATGGATGCGGCCCGGGCCGCCCTTGAGCAGGCTGAGCAGCAGCTGCAGGAGGCGCGTAACCAGTGCACCGAGGCCCGGATCAAGGCCGAGCAGGCCGCCCGGGAGTTGGCCGCTGCCCGCAAGGAATCGGATCGGGCACAGGCCGGAGTCAAGGATCTGGATGACCGGCTGGCCCAGGTGCGCGACCAAGTGCGCACCCACGAACTCAAACTGGAGGATCTCAAGGCAGGTCTAGCCCGTGCCCAGGAGGACGGGGGGTCCGACCCTGATGACGCGGAGGGCATGGAAGACCGGCAGCATGAATTGGAGACGGCCCTGGACCAGGCCCGCACCGCCGAGATGGAGGCCAAGCTGACCTGGACCGAGAGCGACCGGCGGCATGCCTCCCTGCTGCGGCAGATTGATCTGCTGCGGGATCAGGCCGACCAGGCCGAACGCCATCGTCAGCGGATAGGCGAGGAGAACCGTCGTCGCAAGGCAGGCATGGTCTCCCTGGGGCTTATCGCGCTCAGGGCCGACCTGCTGACCCAGCTGATCAAGGGGAGGATTGATCATGCGGCCCGCCGCCGGGATCAGCTCAGGGCCAAGGCTTCGGCCCATGACGAGGAGCTGACCGATCTGAGGGCCAGCAGGGATGCTCTGGAACCCAAGGTTGCTGGTCTGCGCCAGGATGAGCACGGTCTGGATCTGGAGCGGGAGCGCCTGGCCGGTGAGGACGGCCGTCTGCGCCAGCGCATCCAGGATGACCTGGGCATGGAACCGGGGGAGTTGATCCGCGAATACGGCCCCGACCGGCCGGTGCCCATCCTGGATGACGAGGGCAACCCGGTGCCCCTGGACCAGGAAGTACCGGGGGAAGATGGGGATTCGCCAGCCTTCACAACGGTGCCCTACCAGCGTGGTGAGCAGGAGAAGCGGCTGGCCAAGGCCAAGCGGGACCTGGCCGCCCTGGGCAAGGTCAACCCGCTGGCTACCGAGGAATACGAGGCCCTTGAGTCCCGCAACCGCTACCTGCACGAGCAGCGTCAGGACGTGATAGGCTCCCGGGACGATCTGATGGCCCTGGTCAAGGATCTGGATTCGACCATGGTCACGGTCTTCAAGGAGGCCTTCGACGACACCGCCCAGGCCTTCGAGCACATCTTCGCCACCCTCTTCCCCGGCGGGCGCGGGCGGCTGAGGCTGGAGGACCCGGACGACCTGCTGACCACCGGCGTTCTGGTCGAGGCCAGCCCGGCCGGCAAGAAGGTCCGCAGGCTCTCCCTGCTCTCGGGCGGGGAGCGGTCGCTGACGGCCCTGGCCCTGCTCCTGGCCATCTTCACGGCCCGGCCCAGCCCCTTCTACGTCATGGACGAGGTCGAGGCCGCCCTGGACGACGTCAACCTGACCAGGCTCCTCAAGGCCTTCGAACAGCTGCGGGAGCATGCCCAGCTGATCATCATCACCCACCAGCAGCGGACCATGGGCATCGCCGACGCCCTATACGGGGTCACCATGCGGGGGGACGGGGTGACGGCCGTCATCTCCCAGCGGTTGAAGGATCCGGATCGTTCCGGTCGCGAAGAGCCCGAGCCCGATCAAGGGTGACCTGTGCCAGGACCGCCTGGGAGTCCACGATGGGCAGCTGCGGCATGGGGTAGGCCTCGTTGAGCACCGAGAGCTCGGTGCAGCCCAGCAGGACCGAATCGCAGTGGTAGTCGTTCAGGAAGGCGTCGAGGACGCCCAGGTAGCGGTCCCGGTCCAGTCGGCCTTCCTTGACGTCGTCGTAGATCAGCGCGCTCACCCGGTCCTGCAGGGCCTGGTCCGGGTCCACCAGCCGGTAGCCGGCGCTGTCGGCCGGGCCCTGGTAGATGGCGGCATGGCGGGATCCCTCGGTGCCCATGTATCCCATGCGCGGATGGGATTTCGCGGGATAGTGCCGATCGGCCCAGTCGATGGTGGCCTGGGGCATGCTCAAAATGGGCACCGGGGTCAGGGCCTGGAGCCTGGGCAGAATCTGATGGGCGGTGTTGCAGGCCATGACCATGAAGGAGGCGCCCATGGCTGTGGCCTGGTGCACGTCCTCGGCCAGGTAGGGGAAGGGGTCATCCTTGCTGCGGCCCAGGATGAAGTCGGTGCGGTCGGGAACGGTGGCGTGGTTGAAGACCACGTAGTCCAGAAAGTCCTGGTCCCGGTGCGCCCCGGTCAACCGGTCCAGCACCCGTACGAAACTCTCGGTGGCCAGCGTGCCCATGCCACCCAGGACGACGAAGAAGTTCCTCATGCCAGTGTCCTTTTGTCACGGAAGTAGCGCCGGTAACGACGCCGATAGATCGCAAACATGTGTCGAATCAGCAGCCAGCGCCTGAAATTGCGGTCCTTGCCGTACTCCAGGGTGGTGCCCCAGTCCCCGCGGCGGATCATGGCCATGGCCTGTCGCTTGTCTTCGGATTCGGCGCAGTATTTGCGGAAGATGTCCTTGGGGATCTCCATCCAGAGGCGGTGCCCCCGGCCGAAGACGGTGCGTCCGTTGAAGGGGGTGTCCAGGACCAGGTCGTCCACAAAGCAGCGGGCCAAGTTGAAGCCATTCAAGGTGACCACATAGCTGCTACGGCCTTGGCGTAGATTGATCTCGAAAAGCTTGTAGACCCCGTCGCGCGGGTCGTATTTCATGTCGAAATTGGCCACACCGCTGTAATTGATGTCCTCCAGGAAGGCCTTGATCCGGTCAAAGATGTCCTGGTTGTAGTCGGGCATGATGGCCGCATAGTTGCCCACGGCTTCGGGAGTGGGATCCTCCAGCAGGGGATGGCCCAGAAACATCATGCGCACCCGGTGGTGATGGTCCACGTAGGCATTGAGCACCCTCATGTTGTCATCGCCTCCTGGCACGAAGTCCTGGATGACCATCTGCGAGGTGTACCCGGCCTGGTAGGACCTGCGGATCATGGTGTCTAGCTCGTCCGGGTCGCTGAATATAAAGGCCTTTTTTCGCCCGGGGAAACTGATATTCAGCCACTCGTCGCTGTCGGCTGCCTTCATGGCCACCGGGTAGTCGAAGGGCAGATTCCGGTGGCGGCCGGCTTTCACGTCTTCAGCATCTACCGACACTGTCTTCGGGTGGGGCAGGTCATAGCGATCGCAAAGCTCGTAGAAGGAGGATTTGAGCGAGAGGGACCGGTTCAGCTCCTGGTCGATGGCGTTGAAGGCGAATCGGTCGCGCAGGGAATTGCCGAACTTGTCCAGCAGGTTGGCGTAGCTGTCCCCGCAGGGCAGTAGGAGCAGGGTGGCCCCTGGATGGTCCCGGTGATAGGCGTCTGCCCATTTATTTAGGGCGGGCACAAAGACCTTGGGATTGGTGAAGTCGGTAACCAGGTGCACGTCGAGGATCCGGCTGTACTTGGTGGGGGAGAGCTGGTAGTGGCCGAATACAGTGGAGACCAGTCCGTAGGCCTCGTGGAAGGCCCGCGCCATCCCGTAGGCGTTGATGTCCGTGCCCAGTATGACCGGTTGGAACTCTTTCATCTTTCTGAAACCACCTACCATGTACTCGTGCACCCCATTCTGCTGTGGGGCATTCGGCTTTCCATATTAGGGAACCGTCGGGATCGTCAGCTGCGGGCTGCGCCTGTGGCTCCCAGGTCGTAGCTTTCCGTACCCAACAGACGTGCCACAACGTGGTCGTCGCCCTCGTAAGGTACATGGCTGCCGTTCTTTTTGAACCAGCGCTCCTCACCCTTGCCGATGACCAAGGTGATTCGCAGACGATCCTCCGGCCGGCCAGGATCTCCCAGGGCCTGCCTGATGGCTTGGGCCCTGTCCGGCACAATACTGGCCTCCAGCCCAGGGTTGGTCACGAAGCCCAGCATCTGCCTGTCCACCTGGTCCGAGCTTTCTCCGTCCTCGTCATCAGCGGTCAGGATCAGCCGGTCGACGCGGTCCTGGGCGGCATTGACGATGCCCTTCCTGCGGTCGATGGCCTTGCCGCCTGCAGAGCCGGTGACCAGGGTGATCAGGGGTCTGCGCTCGCCGTAGCGCTCGTCCACGAAGTCCAGCAGCGCAGTGACCGAGGCCTTGTTGTGGGCGTAATCGACATAGACCACCCGGTTGTCGGCCTTGAAGCGTTCCATCCTCCCGGCTATCCTGACCCTCTCCATGGCCTGAAGGACGTTTGCGTCAGGTTCCAGACCCAGACGGATCAGCATGGCCAGGGCGGCAGCCGCGTTCAGGGCGTTGAAATCCCCGTCCATGGACAGGCTGACTGGCATCATGACTCCGCCCGAAGGCCCTATCAGATAGTCGTCGCCTCCGCCAGGAGTCCTGTGGACCAAGATGTCGTCATGCTTGGAACCATCGCCGAAGGTGGTCACTGGAATGCCGACGAATTGGGCATCCTGACGGATCAGGTCGGCTCCGCAGGCTTCAGCTCCCAGGACCAGCTGCCGGCTGTTGTAGATTATGCGACGCTTGCAGTAGAAATAGTCCTCGAAGCTGGGGTGCTCGATGGGGCTGATGTGGTCAGGGGATATGTTCAGGAATGCCCCCAGGTCGAATGTCAGCCCGTAGACGCGATCCACCTTGTAGGCCTGGGAGGAGACCTCCATGACCAGGTAGCGCATGCCGGCGTCTGCCGCCTGGCGCATCATGCGGAAGAGGTCCAGTGACTCGGGTGTGGTCAGCTGGGACTCCTGGTAATGGCGGCCGTCCAGACAGTTGTCCACTGAGGAGAGCAGAGCCGCTCGGCCTGCGGAGATCTTGCCCAGCATGGCATGCAGAAAGTAAGCGGTGGTGGTCTTGCCCTTGGTGCCGGTAATTCCTACCAGGGTCAGCTGCTTCTGGGGATAATCGTAAAAAGCGGCAGCCAGCAGGCTCATGGACTTGCGCACGTCGTTGACGATGATCCCCGTGGCTCTGGTGTGGGAGGATAGATCCTGCTGGGCTACATAGGCAGCCGGTCCTTCGGGATTGCAGACATCCAGATATTCGGGCAGGAAACGGCCCTTGCAGAAGAGCAGACTGCCGGCTCCAGCCTGACGGGTGTCGTAGGTGATATTTGTGAATGGTTTGGATGACTGGGTGTCCTCTGGAGTATTCAAAGTCCACTGATCGCTCTGGATTACCTCGCGTAGCTGGCCCTGTTCGCGCAGCAACTCCAGGGTTGAAGTCATCGTCAGCGCCATGCCCGTCTTCCCCTTGTCTGTTGATTGTCACCTGACTTGTCCAGCCCCGATTGGTGACCTTGATCGAGACCAGACCCAAGTCTAAACCGCCTTGGAGCCAAGGCAGGAGAATCCGGCGACCCCTTGACTGAATGGACAAAAGCGGGCGGCGGGTCGGCCTCGGATCTGAGCCTCAGAGCCAGGAGTCGGTGACTGGACGGCGGCCTTGGGAGAGCAGGTATTGATTGAAGTGTTCCCGCCACTTGGCCTGTGCCTGCCGCTGCCAGTCCATAAGGGAGTCCATGGTGATTCGCGCTACCTGGGGGAATAGGGTGGTCATGGGCTTGATCAGGTCCACGGCCGCCACCGTATCCGCCGTGGCGTCGTGGAAGTTTCCATGGGGGATGACGCCGTAGTACTCGCTGGTCAGCCCCAGGGTGCGGCGGCCCGACCGGTGGGAGATCTCCCTGTCCAGGACCAGAGGGTCCACCACTAGCAGATCCCCCTCGCTCAGGGGCTTGACTGAGCCTGCGCACCAGTGGGCGATGTCCCCGTCCAGCATCTGCACGTCGAAAGGGGCGTTGTAGGCCAGCAGGGGGATGCACTTGTCCTGGGCGCGGGCGATGAATCCGGCCATTTGCTTGGTCGCCAGTTCAGGCTCCATGCCCTCGGCGGTCAGCTGCTGATCGGTAAACCCGTTGACCCGGCTGGCCCCCTTGCTGATATGTCGGTGCGGATTGACTATCCAGGTGGCTACTACATCCCCTGAATAGCCCTTGGTCGGGTCGCGCAGAACCAGGCTGGCCGAAACAATGCCGTCCTTGCCCGGTTTGGTGCCCGTGGTCTCGGTGTCGAACCCCAGAAGCCAGGAGTCCCCTAGGCGTGTCGATCCCCTTTGTTGGGGAGCGGACTGAAGCGCCTGCTCCATGCTTGTGTACTCGGTGTTTTCCATAAGCGTGATTTCTCCTCAGTCATTATGGTAACCGAGGACCGACCGGCCCGCGACCGGGTCGGAACCGCGACGGGCGAGGGGGGATGGCACAATAGGGGTGTGGCAGATACCAGCGAACTCGAAAGCAGAAAACGTCAATTCGAGGCCCTGGCCATGCCTGCGGTGGATGTGCTTTACCGACAGGCCATGCGCCT
>NZ_JBVPQK010000106.1:0-7906 GCF_058197115.1 Bifidobacterium sp. POST2/T3 (B1) | reverse complement strand
ATAGACCGGACGTGGACACCCCGCAAGGGGCGGAGCCGACCGGCACTAATGGTCGAAGACAACACAACACCCACCCCCCTGGAGGGGTGGCGGCATCAACCCTTACTGCGCATCCTGCCTGCGGCAATATGCACGGACGGCCACAGGCGATCGAAGCACACGGAACACGCGTCCACCATCCGGTCCCCAAACCGCCAGAAGACCCCATGCCCTTCGCGTGAAGGGGATGGATGAAATTGAAGATTCGCGGCGGTCATGGCCTGGGGGAGACGCCCGGTCCCATTCCGAACCCGGAAGCTAAGACCCAGCACGGCAATGGTACTGCACCCGGAAGAGTGTGGGAGAGTAGCACACCGCCGCCACAACACTTAGAAAGGCCTCGAGACGCATAAGCGCCCGAGGCCTTTTGTTTTTCTTAAAGCGATGAACTTCAAATTGGCTAGATTAAGCCGAACGGTATTACAGGCGGACCTGGCCTAGGAGACCTTGACTCCTGTACAGGTAAACTCTGATCTACGTTCTTAGACAGAGGGAGCTGGAACATTCTTGACTGGCAGGCTATAACTTTTGCTAACCCCATAAGGGTCGCGGCCGGCCTTTGCCTCTTTCATCTGCAGGCAGAGATTGGAAGCGGCCTGCTCACCCATTGCTTTAGGATCCTGTTCAAGCAGGTAGATGCCGTTTTCCACGTATTGCGACCAGTCCCAGTCGTCGAAACTTACCAGGCCCAAGTCTCTAGGGAAAACGAGTCCGAGTTCCCGGAGAGAGGCGAGTGTTTCGAAGAGGAGCGGGCCCATCAAAGAAACCAGGAGAGTCTTGCCGGTGCTGCCATCCTCTGCCATGTCGGCGATTTCTTTTCTGATTTGTTTGGACAACCATGATCCGTCATGATCACCCATCTCTATTCTGACATATTTCTTCTTCAAGGCTTGGGATGCCCGTTCAAACCCTTCTGCGCGTATGGTCTGGGCGGATACCTGGCTCAGCACTCGGCTCAGAACTACTACTTTCCGATAGGGTCCGGACAAGAGCTTGGAACCAAGGGAGAAGCATGAGTCAAAATTGTCGCTGGCTACCTGGCTGATCTGGTGGGGTTGATCCCCGATTAGTCTGTCAACCATGACCAGGGGTAGATGAGCAGTTGAAATAGACTTGTAGGCTTCAAAATAGCAGGCATTAGGCTGGATAATCAAACCGTCTACTTGCTGGGATAGCAGTCTCTCAATTTCATCCTTTTCCTGGTCGACTGAATTGTTGGAGTTCATCAGCATGATGTCGTAACCGGAGGGCTGCAGGACGTTGTAGATTCCCTTGAAAAGAAGCGAGGAGAAAACATTGGAGATATCACCGACGATAACGCCGACGATCATGCTCTGTCCTCGTCTTAGCTGCCTTGCCGAAGCCCGGGGCGTGTAATCGAGCCGATTCACTGTTGCCTGGATGCGTAGTCTGGTGGCAGGACTCATCTTCCGGTAGTTGCCGTTGATGAAGCGCGAAACAGTGGTGACTGAGACTCCGGCCTCACGAGCAATATCCGTTATCGTCGCCTTACTCATGCATCCTCCTGAGGTTCGCGCCCTTATTCAGCCTTGTATACGTAGCGGGGGCACTGGTCCTTATTCGTTTTACCTCACTATGTAGCCCGGGTTTTGGATTACTCCAACAATGTGACTAGAGAGGTTACGGAGCGGACCGGATTGACATAATGGGGCAAACCGTGTATAACTAAGGTTAATCGATAAACCTCATAAAACGTTGCCGTTTTCAATGAAAGTGATATCGATAAACCAATAAAAAACACTGAGGCCTTAACCAACGCAGCGGAGGTAAGCGCTACCAAGACAAGGTGCTAAGTGTTCAGCGAAAGGATGTTGTCGATGGTGGACGATGATTTCTCGTTACAGAGCTTCGCCCTGACAGGCAAGGTGGTCGTCATTACGGGCGGTGCTAGTGGCCTGGGTGAGTACTATACACAGGCTGTGACCCAGGTTGGAGCCGATGTCATGGTCGTTTCGAGCACGGAGAAAAACTGGGACAAGATCAGGGAATTCGTCCAGGCCCAGGGGCGTCGTCTGGTCCTCCTGAAGCAGGACATTACGCAGGAGGGCGCCGCCGATAAGGTGGTGGAGACGGCGATGAAGGAGTTCGGCAGGATCGATGTCCTTATCAACAATGCCGGTATGCAGCGTCGCCACCCATTAGATGAGTTCCCCGACGAGGATTGGCGGGCCGTCATTGACCTCAACTTGAACGCCCTGTACTACCTGTCACATGCGGTGGCCAAGGTGATGATGAAGCAGCGTTCAGGCAAGATTATCAATATCGGTTCGATGCAGTCTTACCGAGCGGGGAAATATATCTTCCCCTACGCCGCCAGCAAGCATGCGGTCATGGGGCTTACGCGGGCTTATGCAGATGCCTTGGCACCCTACAACGTTCAGGTCAACGGAATAGCTCCGGGCTATATTGACACTCCCATGACCAAAGCCCTCCAGGAAGACCCTGTTCGCAGCGTAGAGATCAGGGATCATATTCCCGCAGGGCGCTGGGGACAGCCCTCGGAACTCAAGGGTGCCATGGTCTTCCTCTGCTCCAAGGCTTCAGACTACATGACCGGAGTCATGATACCTGTAGACGGCGGTTACCTTCTGCGTTAATTGCAATGCCATATCCCCGGCTCAAGCTGTCGGCCGGGGTGTCGGCTCTTCTCTTCATCCTCCGATCGATGTAGATCGGGAATTCTGAGCATGATATCTGAAACCACTCACAAAAGAGGATCCAATGAAGCTTCTCATAGTTGCCTGCGCCGTAGCAGTGCTTATATTCCTTATAGTCAAGGTCAAGCTCAACACCTTCGTCTCCCTGATCATCACATCCATATTGGCAGCTCTGGTTCTGCAGATTCCTCCGGATAAGATTCCTACTACCATTGAGAATGGTATCGGGGGTCAATTAGGTCATCTTGCCATCATCTTTGGATTCGGCTCTATGCTGGGCAAACTCGTCTCTGACTCCGGCGGCGGCCATCGCATAGCTATGACTCTGATCAGACATTTTGGGCGCAAACGCATCCAGATAGCCGTGGTGCTGGCATCCTTCGTAATCGGACTGGCGCTCTTCTTCGAGGTGGGTTTGGTGGTTCTTCTGCCAATTATCTTCGTCATCGCGCGGGAATTGGACATGCCACTCATGTATCTGGGTATTCCCATGGCAGCCACTCTGAATGTGACTCACGCATTCCTGCCACCTCACCCTGCGCCCACGGCCATCACCGCGACTCTAGGCGCCAGTATGGGCCAGGTCCTGATCTACGGCATTGTCGTTTCCATTCCCACGATCATCGTTGCCGGCCCCCTTTTCAACTCCTTCCTCCACCGTGTTTGCCCATCGATGTACCACGAAAACATTGATGTAGCTGTCTTGGGCGACTTCAAGGAGTTCGAAGAGAAGGACACGCCCGGATTCTGGATCAGCGTTTTGACCTCCATGATGCCGGTCATTCTGATCGCTGTGGCCACGATATGTTCCTTCGTCTTGCCCAAGGCCGCAATTATTACTAAGGTCATCACCTTCATCGGTGCCCCCGACATCGCCATGCTGCTCTCTTTGGTTTTCGCGGTATGGTCCATGGGATATGCCCGAGGCAAGAAAATGCCTGAGATTGCCGGATCCATGACGGAATCGGTCAAGCAAATCGCCATGATGCTCCTCATCATTGGCGGTGGCGGCGCCTTCAAGCAGGTTCTGGTGGATGGCGGCATCTCCGATTACATTTCCACCCTGTTCGCTCACATCAACATGCCGCCGCTGATCGCGGCCTGGCTGGTAGCAGCGGTTCTCCGGGTATGCTTGGGTTCCGCTACAGTGGCTTCGCTGACGGCCGCCGGTCTGGTTGCACCTCTGATGGCCATGTCTCCCGTCAATCCGGCCCTGATGGTTCTGGCTGTAGGGGCAGGGTCCGTCGTGGCCGATCACGTCAACGACGCAGGCTTCTGGATGATCAAGGAGTACTTCGGACTCAGTCTGAAGGAGACATTCATGTCCTGGACCACGGTGACCACGGTTCTTTCTGTGACCGGCCTTGCTGCAGTCCTCCTGCTTTCGCTGGTGGTCTGAGGGACCTTGGGGAACGAGGTATAGTCTCCGCTAAAGAAATGGGGGAGGGGCAACTCCTACGGCAAGTGATGCTGTAGGAGTTGCCCCTCCTCGAATTTGGGGTCAGAAGAGGCCGTTGTCGTTGCGTGACTTCACGCCTTCTACGTTTTGCTCGATGATATCCCAGTGCTCGGCCAGCTGGTCATCCTGCAGCCGGTAGATATCGCAGACCTTGTTGACATGGCCGTTCTTCAATGTGCACTTGAAGAAGACATAGACCATGTCGTCCTCGCCGTTCAGTCTGATGATGTCAATTTGCGGGCCCAGGGACAGAAAGCCCTTGATGAACTCCAGGAATCCTGACTTCCCATCGGCACATGTTGGGTTGCGCTGGATGTAGTCGTCCCGCATGAACCTGTCGAGGTTGCTGATATCTGCCTGGCTGAAGACCTGGTCGTAGAACTCCTGCACCAGGGACTTGTTGGCTGCCGTCTCACTCATGCTCATCATGAACCCTCGTCTTCCGCCAGTACCCAGGCTTTCGGGTTTCTTCATGATGGGTGTCTTCGCTCAGGCTCGTAAGCGTGCATGAGACCAAGGTGAGCAGGTGGATGGTGACTGACGGGAAGGCTATCAGGCCTTGAAGTGGCGCTCGTCGTTCATGGTGGCGAAGTTCAGGCCAATCAGGATGCCGCCGCCTATGTAGTTGCCCAGCATGGCCACCAGGACCACCAGGATTGCCTTCCAGGCGTTGACCCGCCCGAAGACGCCCAGGATGAGGAAAAGGGCCGAATCCGCTATAGAGTGCTCGAACCCGCAGAAGGCGAAGACGAAGACGGCTACGACCATGATGATGCACTTGGTGAAGTCGTTGGAAAGCTTGCCGTTGTAGACCATGAGCATGGCAATGTTGATGCAGAAGTTGCACAGGATACCGCGCACGAACAGGTCGGCGAATCCCATGGGGCCGCCGGAGACGTAGCCGGTCTTGGTCGCCGCAGCAGCCAGCATCTGGTCCAGGGTGGGACCGCTGATGATGGATGAGAAGCGCAGGATAACGGCTACGATCAGGGCTCCGGCCAGGTTGCCCAGAAGGCAGAGGACCAGGATCCGCAGGGAGGCCAGCCAGCCCAAGCGCTTGTGATAGGCGCCTATGGTGACCACCATCATGTTGGAGGTCAGCAGTTCGGAGTTGGTGTAGTAGATCAGGACCAGGGCCCAGCCGAAGGTGGTCGCCGCCAGGACCCGGCCTGCCAGGATCAGGCCGTGGTCGGCGGGGTTTTGGCCGGCTTGACCCATGATGACGAAGAAAGCCGTGAAGAAGATACCTACAAAAAGGCCCGCCATGGTGGCTCGTTGCATGTACTTGCCGGTCAGGGCGCCGCTCATGGTCTTCTTGCTCTCGACCACATCCAGGACGGTGCTGATAAAGGCCCGTCCGGGGAAGAGGGGCTGTCTCTTCTGTTGATCTGTCATCTGATTGGATTGCTCATTCACGGGGTTCATTATGGCATTCCCGAGTAAAGAGGGACCGCCCTTAGGGCCCGACTGTGCGGGAATTCACTTCTTTGCCGGTGCCACCCGGTGTCGCTCAGCCTCACTCCGTGCGCAGGGCGGTGGCGGGATCCTGCTTGGCTGCCTTCCGTGAGGGGATCAGGCCGCCGATCAGGGTCAGGACCACGCTCAGAATGACCAGAGCCACGCCGCCCGAGGCAGGCAGGGCTGCATTGACTTCGGTAGTCCCCATGAAGTGGTGCATGATGCTGTTGGCCGGAATGATCAGCAGCAGGGTGATGCCCACCCCCAGCAAGCCGGCCAGAAGACCGATGAGGCCGGTCTCGGCGTTGAAGACGTTGGAGACGTTCCGCTTGGAGGCCCCCATGGCGCGGAGGATGCCGATCTCCTTGGTCCGCTCCAGAACCGATATGTAGGTGATGATGCCGATCATGATGGAGGAGACCACCAGCGAGACCCCGACGAAGGCTATCAGCACGTAGGTGATGACGTTGATGATGGTGGTGACCGAATTCATCATCAGGCCGACATAGTCGGTATAGACGATCCTGTTCTTCTCCGCGGCCTTGTCGTTGTAGTGCTTGATGGAGTCGCCCACGGAATTCTTGTTCTCGAAGCTATCCGTGTAGATGCTGATGCGGGAGGGGGCATCCCGGGAGATCAGGCCGAAGTCGCTCAGGTTGTCTGCGTAGGTGCCGGTGGAGACATACTGGTTGTAGATGGCGACCAGGGCCTCCTGCGGAGCGGTGGCAATGTACTGGTCGAATGCCTGGGCCGTCTGTTGTTCGGCTGAAGCCCCCGTGGGGATGCCTGCAGAACCTTGGGCTCTGGCAGCGGCCCCTGCCCGGCCCTGGGCCTCCTGGCCGGCCATGGCTGCCGAGCCTTTCATGATCTCCTGGGCCATGCTGGCCTTCTGGCTAACGCCCAAGGATGCGATGTAGGCCTTGGCATCGTTGGCCTTGGCGGTATCGTCGGAGGGGGCAAAAGCCATCCCGTTGAGGACGCTGTGGCCTTGGTCAGCCTCCTGGTCGGTGACGATGGGACTGGTCTTGGCCTGGTCAATCAGGTAATCGGTCAGCTGGCGGGTGTACCCGACGCCCACCTTGAGCGGCGTGGCCTTGGCCCCCTGGTTGGGGCGAACGATGCCGACGATGTGCAACTGCAGACCCTGGTCGGCGGCCTTGGACATCTGGTCGGTGCTGTCGCCGATGTAGTGGTAGTGGCCGTCGGTCCCCTTGGCATACTGGTTCGCAGCGGGCACCAGGGAAAGCTTCTGGTCCATGGCCTTGGCGTATTCGATGGGCTTGGTGTCGACCTTGACCTCCTGTCCGCTGTTGAGCTTGTTCATCATGTCGGTGTACTGGCTGGAGGGGAGGATGCCCAGCTTGTACAGGCTGGTGACGGGCATCTGGTTGTTCTTGTCCAGCACCAGGACCACCTGATCCTTGGCCTTTGGCCATGTGCCGTTCACCACCTGGTAGTTGTCGGTCACCACCTTGCTGATGGTGGTCTTGGCATCGGCACCCGGCATGATCTCGCCGAAGATCTCCGGGGCCTTGTTCTTCTCGGTCTTGCCGGTCAGGTAGGACATCTGCATGGACTGGATGTCGCCCATGTCGCTGTCGGTGTTGGCCGTGGCCATCTGGCTGGCGGTGGAGCTGGCATCGTCCTGCCCGCCCATGGTCACCTTGTCCGCAGAGACCAGCTTGCCGTCCGGATCGTGTCCGAAGACCGAAAACTTGGTGGCGTAGGAATACTGGATGCCGACGGACCCCACGTACTGGTGGATTTCGCTCTTGGGATTGTCCAAGTATTTTTTGAAGTCAGTCAGATTGTTCTGGGTGATGCTGCTGGTCAGGCTGGAGGCCCCCTTGATGCTGGAGTCGTCCGGCTGAATGGCCTTGAGATCCTTGTGGGCCTTGGCCTCCTTCTGGGATTCCTGGGCGGAGTCCACTATCTTGTTCAGGTCGAAGGACTGCTCCTGAATGGTGATGGGGTAGGAGGTCATGGTCTCCCGCTGCACCCTGTCGATGTAGCGGTTGACTCCGGTGGATACGGACAGGATCAAGGCGATGCCGATAATGCCGATGGATCCGGCGAAGGCTGTGAGTGCAGTTCGAGCCTTTTTAGTACGAAGATTGTTGAAGCTCAGGGACAGGGAGGTCAGCAACCCCATGGAGGCCTTGCCGAAGGTGCGGTGGCGGGCGCGGCGGATGGGTACCTGGTCGTCGGGCAGGGGGTCGGAGTCGCTGATCACGGAGCCGTCGTGCAGCTCCACGATCCTGGTGGCGTACTG
>NZ_JBVPQK010000105.1:0-8080 GCF_058197115.1 Bifidobacterium sp. POST2/T3 (B1) | reverse complement strand
TCCTTGTAGCCGACGATGGCCCCGATGCTTTCCACTGTGTCGTCGGTCTCCACCAGCAGCGACTTGGCCGCCTCCATACGGAAGCGTTCGATCTCATGGGAAATGGTGATGCCGAACTTCTGCCGGTATTTGCGAGACAGGTAGCTCTTGTTGTAGTTGAAGTAGCTGGCGATCTGCCCCAGGCTGATGGGTCCCAGAGCGTGGATGCGGATCCAGTCGCGCACCGGCTGCAGCTCGTGAAGATTCATGGATTGGGTGTGCAGCAGCTGCCTGGTCTGCATAGTCACCTCATAGAGCACACAGGCCAGGATGGCGTTCAGATAGCGTTGGTCGCCGTGCATCTGGCAGACATCCAGCAGTTGGTTGGTAATGACGGTGATTCGATCCATGAGCAGATTCTCACTGTAGGCAGGCAGGAGGATGCTCGAAGTCTCATCCACACTGGGGTCATCGCCAGTGCCCTCGACTGGGGTCAGGCCGGGCAGACTGAAATGCATCCAATCAAACTTCAGGCTCTCGGTGATGGTGCGGAATCCCCTATGCTCCAGGTCGGGCGGGACGATCAGGAAGGTGCCGGGCCCGACCATGTAACGCGTATCGCCAATCTGCAGGGGCAACATGCCTTGGATGTTGCAGATGATTTCGAAGGTGCTGATGATGCGTCTGCTGTGTTGCCAGCCCGGGTCTCCGATGAAGGTGCCGGCAGAGACCAGCTCGGGCTGGGGCTGGCTGTCCTGGTCATAGAACAATGTCATGAAAGTCGACCTCTCATCGGGAAGAATCGGTAAAAATGCTCCACGTATTGTGAATTCTAGGCCACCAGTCATGAAATGCACCGCCGTTACCATTGAAATCAGCATAGGCAGTGGGGCCTAGGCACGTCAGAAGGAGACGGAACGACTGTGGCAGACCGGACCATACCAGCGCAGGGGTCGGTGACCCAGGTGGCTGTAAAGAATCTATACCTCAAAAGCATCCACCTTTTCTATAAATTCACCACCATTCCGGGAGCGATGCAATCATGAAACACACAGAGAGCACCTTGGAAGAGGTCAGGGACGACAAGGGCTTCTTCGGACACCCTCGTGCCATCGGGACCCTGGCTCTAGGCAATTTCTGCAACTCTGCCGCCTGGGGCGCCTTCTACGCCCTGATGATCTACTACCTCTACACCCCCTTCTCCAAGGGGCTGGGGTTCTCCCAGGGGGATGCTGCCCTGATGATCGCGGCCATGGGTGCGGCCAACGGACTGCTCAATATCGTGGGTAGCTGGCTGTCCGACAGGGTCCTGGGAATGCGTAAGGCACTGATCCTAGGCAACCTGCTCAAGGCCATAGCCTTCTTCATCCTGGCTATACCGCCGACCAGCCAGGTCTTCGGGCAGACCATGGCCTACATCGCCCTGGTGCTGCTGTCCATGCCCATCATGGGGATGTCCAACGCCTCCCTGACCGGGCAGCTCTACCGCAAGGAGGACGCTCGCAGGCGCGACGCGGCCTTCACCATCCATCAGTTCGCCAACACGGTGGCTGGGATCATCACCCCGGTCGTGGTTGGCCAGATCGGTCTGAGCAACTACCATATCGGCTTCGCTGTGGCAGGGGTCTTCGCACTGCTATACGGCGCGGCCATCTTCTTCACCCAGTATCGGTTCTTCGGACCCCTGGGTGAGGCTCCCATCAAGCCCCTGTCAGCCCGGGAGCGCCAGCGGATACTCAAGGGTCTGGTCATCGGGTTGGTTGTGCTGGCTCTGGTCATCACCGCCCTGGTGCTGACCAAGCATTTCAACCTGAATGCCATCATCAACGCCGTCACCACCTTCGCCTTCGTAGTGCCCATCTGCTTCCTGGTCAACCTGTTCACCAAAAAGGACCTGACTGTCCGTGATCACACCCACCTTCGGGCCTTTCTCTGGTTCTTCTTCGCTCAGATTGTCATGGCCCTGGGCGCCACCCTGCTGACCAGCGCCATCGCCATCTTCCTGGACAAGAAGGTCAACAGGGTGATCTTCGGCATCACCATCGCCCCGGGTTCGCTCCAGGTCATCTACATGGTTATGGATCTGATAGCCGGCCCCATCTTCATCTTCCTGTGGACCAAGACTCGTGCCGGGGCGATCCGGACCACCTATAAATATGGTATGGGACTGCTGGTCACGGCCCTGGCCTTCTTCACGCTGACCATACCTTCCTTGATTCTGGGCGGAAGCGGATCCTCCGGCTACTCCCTTTGGTGGGTGCTCATCTACTACGCCTTCATGGCTCTGTCTGACCAGCTTGTGGGTCCGATCGGCAGTTCACTGGTCTCGGGACTTTCTCCTGAATCCTATGAGACCCAGCTACAGACGGCATGGAACCAGACTGCAGCCATCGGCAATGCCATTGCCATCATCTTCTTCAAATTCTTCCAGACGGCCGACCAGCAGGTCTATCTCTTCCCCATCGTTGCGGTGGCCTTGGTGGCCGTTGCGCTGGTGCTGACCGTCTTCAGTCGTCACATAGAAAGGCAGATGGCAGCATGAGCCGGCAATTCAATATGAGCGGGCCTATTGAGATCAGCCAGGCCAGCGTCGACGACCCCTTCTGGTCGGCCGAGCAGGAGCTGGTCAGAACAGCGGTCCTGCCCTACCAATGGAAGGCCCTCAACGACCAGGTGCCAGGCGCTTCGCCCAGCTACTGCATGCACAACTTCCGCGCCGCCGCCGCGCTCAACAAGAGGCTGAATGGACAGGAGGGGAGCGGAGACTTCCAGCCGCCGACTTACACCAATCAGGGATTCCACTGCCTGCCGGAAGATCCGGATCACCCCGATCCGGACAAGTTCTATGGTTACGTTTTCCAGGACACCGACTTCTCCAAATGGGTGGAGGCCGTGGGGTACTCGCTGGCGCATCATCCGGATGCCGAGCTGGAGCGGCTGGCCGACGGGGCCATCGACATCGTATGTGCGGCCCAGCTGGACAGCGGATACCTGGACACCTACTACATACTCAACGGGATGAACCGGCACTTCACCAATCTCAAGGATCATCATGAGCTCTACTGCCTGGGCCATCTGATTGAGGGTGCCATCGCCTATTACCAGGGTACGGGCAAGACCAAGCTTTTGCATGCGGCCGAGCGGTTCGCCGACTATGTAGCCGCGACCTTCGGGCCGGGCGACAATCAGCTGCATGGCTATCCGGGTCACGAGATTGCCGAGATGGCTCTGATCCGCCTGTACGAGACCACTGGAATCAAGCGATATTTGGATCTGGCGGCCTACTTTGTCAATCAGCGGGGAACAAGCCCCCTCTATTTCGAGCAGGAGGACCGGCAGAGGGCAGCCTATGAGCATGCCGACTTCACTGTCGACGACAGCAGGCCAGCACCCTATGCCTACTACCAGGCCCATGAGCCGGTGGCTCAGCAACGTCAAGCCGTGGGTCATGCGGTCAGAGCCGGGTATCTGTACGCCGGAGCTGCCGATGTGGCCCGGCTGACCGAGGATCCTGCACTGAATGAGGCGGTGCATGCCCTCTGGCGTGACATTGTTGACAAGAAACTCTACGTCACGGGAGGGGTGGGCGCCGATGCTGATGCCGAATCGCACTCCTACGCCTATGACCTGCCCAACGACATCGGATATTGCGAGACCTGCGCCTCTGTGGCCATGGTCTTCTTTGCACGGAGAATGCTGCAGCTGGAGCCCAGGTCCGAATATGCCGACGTGATGGAGCTGGCCCTCTACAACACAGTGCTTGACGGCATGGCCATGGATGGCAAGAGCTTCTTCTATGGCAATCCCCTCGAGGTCAGGCCGCAGACCAAGCGGAACAAGGATCCCCGTTACAGCTACGTGCCCATCGTGCGCAAACGGTGGTTCGGTTGCGCATGCTGCCCGCCCAACCTGGCACGGCTGGTCGAATCGGTGCAGGATTACGCTTACACCTTGGCCGAGGATGGGTCCACGCTCTTTGTGCACCTCTACATCGGCGGCAGGATTCAAGCGGACCTAGGGGAGGGGTCAATCGCACTGCGGGTGCATTCGGAACTGCCCTGGAAGGGTCGAATCAGCCTAGAGGTGGAGGCTTCCGGCGACGGTCAGACCACCCTGGCTCTCCGTCTGCCTTCCTGGGCTGGCGGCGATGCAGCTGCCGATGCGGTGACGGTTCACACAGGCCAAGGTTCCTCGGCTGCCATCAGCCGACGTTTGGAACAGGGGTACCTCTACCTTTCGGGTCCCTGGAAGCAGGGCGATCGGATCGACATCGACTTCGACATGCCAGTGTGTGTCGTTGCCGCCAACCCTTTGGTCAGTCAGGATGCAGGCAAGGTGGCGGTGACCAGGGGACCCATAGTCTACTGTGCCGAGGAAAAGGACAACGGGGGCAATCTGCACCTGCTGCATCTGGACGGCAGCGCCTTGTCGGATGATGCAAGCCGTGTGAAAGTCGAGCCCTTCACCTTCCAAGCAGGAGCGTATCTCGACGATCCTCAGGCCGAAGGCCATGTCGATAAGATCAGCCGCAGCATGGTCAGACTGCAGGTGCCCGCCTGGCGGGAGCCTGCAGAGGGAGCTGATACTGCTCCGCTCTACCGTCAATGGCAACCGGTCCGTCGTATGCCGACCACAGCCACCCTGATTCCCTATTTCGCCTGGTCCAACCGTGGCGAAAACGAGATGAGGGTTTTCCTGGACGTGGACTGAAGGCCGCCATCCCTCAAGTATGCTGCGGTTTCTGAGAGCGGAGCAGGGTGGCCAGGGTCAGCAGAACCTCCAGGGTGCCAACGAGCTCAAATGTCCTCCTCAGTCAGATTGTTGGCTACATGATGAATAATCTCCCGGGTATCGAAAAGCGTGTATATAGGTTGTCGACGTAGCCCTCGGAATCCTTGCGTTTGTTCCTGAGATTTGCGAAATTCTGTCGGGTGGTAACTTCTGCGGACGGAGGTCAAGTGCAATTCATCTGCAGTTTTGAAGTCTCGATAGCTGTTGCTCCCTATTTGAGCGGTGGCAGGCTTGTAGGATCCATGCTGCATTCAGCACCGTTACCCAAATGATCAGTATTTCAACGGCCGTCGTCGGGCCGGTGCCAGGGCGGCAAGCGATGTGATCGCTGGTCACGCCACTGTGCCCCTCGAGGTCTATGCGCGGACCGTATTCGCTGATGACATCGGTTCTGCCTACACCGGCAAGAAGATCACTCTGAAACAAGGTGTGGATGCCTGGCAGAAGCACCTTAAGGAATGTGGTAAGCAGCGGGGCTTCAACGTACACTGATCTTCTTAAAGTAAATGGGAACATTGCCGTTGCCTTGTATTGTTTGAGTATGAGACAACGGCATTGCCGTATCGGCAAGGATAAAGCTCCAAGGCTGATGTATGTATTGTCTCCTGGCTTCATGCGTAAGGTCGAAGCCAACGGTTGTTTACTTAGTCCTGAGTTCGTTTAGAGGTCGTCAGGAGCAACTGTCGTGATTCGTGCGGAAAGGAGGGTGCATCGTGGCGAAGCCTGCTGAACACGGCATCGATGTCAATGCTTCTGACTTTTTGATTCATACCCCTTCGGCTATTGCGCGAACGACCTTTTTCTATCCGCTACGGGTGGGCAAATTCTCCTATGAACCCGGTTATAGGCTGGAGCGTCGGTCCTTTGACAGTTATCTGATCATTCATATCGATAACGGCAGGCTGACGCTGGATCTGCCTGAAGGCTCGTTCGTAGCTGAGGAGGGCCGGTTTGCGTTGGTCAATTGCTATGCGCACCATGCGTATGGTACCGATGTCCCAACGACCGCTCAATGGCTCCACTTCGACGGTGTCATGGCTCGGCCCTACTACGACTACATCATCAGAAAGCTGGGCAATGTCTTCATGCTCTCCTCCGAGACCTACGCCTTGGAGCAAATGCGGACCATTACCTCTTTGATGACGTCGGAAAACGGTTATTCGGAAGCGAGGATGTCCAAATACATCACCGACCTGCTCACCGAGTTTGCCGATGAGCAGCCGCGCTCCTTCAAACGAAAACAGGAGGAGGTGGTTGAGGACACGATTGCCTATGTGTCCTCCCACTTGTATGAGCCGCTCACCGTCTCCGAGCTGGCCAAACGAGTCTTTCTGAGCGAGTACCACTTCATTCGATTGTTCAAGCAGGAAACAGGCATCACGCCGCATGCCTACCTGGTGGATTCCCGTATCCACGCGGTGCAGTATTTGCTGGTAAACACCGGAATGTCCATACGACAGATTTGTCAGCAGTGCGGTTTCACATCCGAATCCTCACTGTGCGCATCCTTCAAGAAGAGTACGGGCATGACACCCATGAAGTATCGCAGACTCAAGCAGGGTGAGTGACTGACACGTATTGATTGGGCTGTCGGCTCCAGCGGCTTACCCGTATAAACGCATTTCTAAAATGCGCGGTTTACCCAATCTCACAGCCTGGCCTTCCACGGATCTGTCCCTCGACATTGGCGGGATTGAAGGTGAACGATAATGCGTTATCGTAATTCGGCACGGAGTACTTCTGTTAATTCCGTTGCGCAATTTATGCTGCAACGGAATTAACAGCAGCCAATCTGCCGGGCAGGCCGCCGAGCAAAGTCAGATCATGTCCAAGCAAAACCACGCTCGTACTTGCTCAGTCAGGCTTTCTTTCTGGCTACCATCGAGAAGGTCAGGGGGATTTGAGGCTGATTGTGGGGCATGATCCATCCCTGCAGTTCTGGGCTGTACTCAAGCATTGGCAGTGACTGCCAGTCGTCCACATTATGCTCGCCGATGGCCTCTATAGTCAGTCCGGCATCCAGAAGAGCGCTGCTTATTTCCTGGAAGTCATGAGCCCAATTGTGATTGGTGGTATGGGTAATTTGGGGTTTTGTCCCATCCTCGAGCGAGTCGGTTGCTGACGTGTAGCTTTGATCCGTCTCATAAGTCGTTTCTGTTCCGCCAAAATAATCTTGAACTATCGACATGCCCTCGTTGTTCAAGGCGAAAAGCAGGGGATGGTTGTCGCGGATCATGAATATTCCACCGTCTGTTAGCAGGGAGGCGATTGAACGAGCCCAGTCCTTTAGATCGGGAAGCCAGGTGATAGTTCCGCAGCTAGTGACGATTACATCGAACGAGCCTTTCTGATCAGGCATGGCATCGGCAGCGCATCGAGCATCGCTTTGAACATAGGTTATGGATGCTCCGGCCCGTTCAGATAGCTTCCTGGCATAATCCAGCGAGGTGGGAGAGAAATCCAGTCCATATACGTCTCGTGCTCCCAAACGCCACCATGAGATGGTATCAGAGCCTATATGGCATTGCAGATGCAAAAGGTGCAACCCTTTGATGCTGTGTCCTGGGAGATGGGGCTTCAAGACCTCCAGATCTCGCAGGGTTACTGACGACAGGGCCGATGGGTCATCCGCAAATGCGTCAAGGTCTCCATAGCCACCGTTGGCATGCACAACTGCCCTGTCATTCCAGTTGAGGAGATTATCCTCTACATCCTCGTTCTGGTGCATTTGATGAGACATGGTGTTCCTTTCGAAAGAGGCTTATCGACAATGATCCAGCCGGTCGATATTCAAAACAGGTTTTCAAGTGCAGATTTGTGCAGATTTGTTAGTCATGCGCGAATATGCAACTTTTTTATTATCCTCAATATCCGCTGTGTTGGCAAATACGGGGTGCCTAGGAGCGATTCGCATACTCAAATCGTATTTTTAACTTTGAGTTAAGTCTTTTCCGATTATCGATTGCGTTATGGTCCAAATATCAGGTTCTGCCATGGTGCCAATAAGCCTATCGGTGCTGTGTCATGAGCTATGGGATCCAACATCCTATCGGCTACTACGCCATGCAAGCCCCCCCCCCCTGGATTCTTTTGAAAGCGTTGTGCAGGACACAGAGTGCTACAAGTCCAGGCACGGGAAGGGGGATGTAAGCCCTCTCGACAATGAACTTTTCGGTTTCCTTGTCTTGTATACGTGACACCTGAAAATGGGATGCTCGATAAGCAGCACGACGCAACAGGAAAGAGGAACACGTGAATACCATGAGCAAGAATCCGGCAAACATGTTCGAGCGACTGGTTCCTGGACATA
>NZ_JBVPQK010000104.1:0-8266 GCF_058197115.1 Bifidobacterium sp. POST2/T3 (B1) | reverse complement strand
GAGGGCTGTCAGGAGACCACCCATGACCGCCAGGCAGGCCAGAGGCATGCCCGACAGACCCAATACGACAATGCCGAAGATGGCAGCAGTGTTGGCTCCGGCAGTAATGCCGATGATGTCTGGGCTGGCCATCATGTTGCGCAGGAGGTACTGGAAACCAATCCCGGCCATGCCGAATGCGATGCCGGCGACACAGCCAATTAGTGTCCGGGGCATACGGAGTTGGAGAATCACGAACCTGGTTCCTTCGTCTGACTGTCCCCAGACCGCTCCAACCAGGTCACTCATGGAGTAGACGCGGTGTCCTAAGGTCAGATCGGCCAATGCGAGAGCGATCAGGAGTATCACAAGCAGGATGGTCACTGTCAGCGAACGAATGGCATGGGCCCGTCTTATCCGTTGCAGGTCGGTCATCGCATCATGCCTCTGTGAATCATGAAGGAGACAAGCATCCATGCCTATACCTCCGCGGTTCTTCTGCGCCCGGCCAGAATCACGAATACGGGAGCCCCAATCAGTGCCGTGACGATGCCGACCTCCACATCGGATGGACGGGTGATTATCCTGCCCACCACGTCGGCGCCAACCACCAGGATGGGGCCGATGAGGATGCTCAGGGCCATGATTCGCCTGTAGTCGGGGCCTATGAGCAGTCGTGCCACATGGGGAACCACCAAGCCGACGAAGCTAATCGGACCCGCCAGCGCTGTGCAGGAGGCGCAGAGGAGTATCGCCGCAAGCCAGGCCAGGCTGCGGACACGTCCGATATGCATGCCCAGCCCCTCGGCCATCTGATCACCCAGGGTCAAGGCGTTGATTCCGGGTGTCAGGCAGAAGGCGAGTATCAGGCCAAGGGCGAGAAGAGGCAGGACCGGCATCATGAGGTCGAACCGGGCGCCCGAGATTCCACCCACCTGCCAGAAGCGATATGAGCTGATGACATTGACGCGCGGCAGGAGGATGGCGGAGGTAAGGGACCCCAGTACCGAGCTGATCACGACACCGGCCAGGGTCAGCCTCAGGGGCGATGGGCCGGATGGCCCCAGGGAACCTATGGCCCAGACGATCAGTGCGGTCGTCGCGCTGCCCAGCAGTCCCACCCAGACATACTGGGCCGGAGTCGATAGGGAGAAGAAGGCTATGGAGCAGACAATTGCCAGGGCTGCCCCCGTGTTGAAACCCAGAATCGACGGGTCCGCCAGTGGGTTGCGTGATATGCCCTGCATCAGGGTCCCAGCCACCCCGAGCCCGGCACCGACCATGAGGCCGAGGACGGTGCGGGGGATTCTCAGGCGGATGGCCGAGACCGCGATGTCATCCGAGGAGGTCGACAGGGCATGGAGGATGTCGGAAGGACTGACGGAACGGGAGCCGAAAACCAGGGACAGGCCGCAGACCGTGACCAGGCAGGCCGCCAGGATCAGCTCGGACAAGACCATGGATCCGATTCCCTTGCCATGCATGACGACCTGTCGGTTATCAGGGCGCGGTGTCATTGCTGGTTGCATATCGGCACCCCTTATCCCTCTTTCATCCCCTCACCTGTGGCCTGAATCAGACCTTGGAGGCAGCCTCGCCCAGAAGCCCGGCGTAAGTGTCGGTCGTCTTCTGGATGGACAGGGCCGAGGGGTCGAGGGCATTGGCCATCTCGCTGTCATTGTCGATGACCACGACGGACCCGCGCTCAACTGCGGGAATCTTGGAAAGAAGGGGGTCCTTGCGCATCGCTTCAAACAGGTCGGGGGTGCCGTAGGTGACGATGATGTCGACGTCCTTGTATCTGTCGGCGTGCTCCGAGGAGATCTCCTTGTAGAAGTCCTCGGTGCTTCTGGAGTCCTCCTTGATGGACTCCGGAGTCTCCAGGCCCAGATCGTTCAGGAATTGCGGCCGGGCGTCGGAGGTGGTGTAGACGCTGAACTTGGAGAGCTTGGAGGCGTCGAAGTACATGACCGCCCCGGTCTTCCCTTTGATGGCTGAATGGGCCTCGGCGGCCTTTGCGATGCGCTCCTCCAGGTCGGCTATCAGCTGCTTGCCCTTTTCTGGTTCACCGATGGCCTGGGCCGTGGCGGTGATGACCTTGCGCCAGGGGTCGCCCCAGGCCACCTTCTGATAGGCGATGGTGGGCGCGATCCTGCTCAAGGTGTCGTACTGCTTCTTGGTCATGCCGGAGAGCAGGCCGATGATCAGATCAGGCTTGGATGCGGCGATGGCTTCGACATCGATGCTGTCTGATTCGTCATGCAACTTGGGTATATCCGCCTTGTCCACATGCATCTCATCCAAGGCATCCTTGGTCCAGGTCAGGTATCCCCCATCGACGGTCTTGCCGAAGGCGTTCTTTTGGATGCTGACCGGCACGACCCCCAAGGCGATGAGATTGTCGGGAGTGGCCCATCCGACGGTGGCGATGCGCTTGGGCTTGGAAGGTATCGAGGTGGTGCCGTAGACGTGATCGATCTTGACGGGGAAGGAGCCTCGCCCTTCCGTGACCTTTGACTCGCTGGACGGACCTGCCTGCGAGTCCGATCCGCAGGCACCCAGGAAGAACAGGGCGCTTGCCAGCACCAGGATGACTGCGATAGTGCGCTTGAATCGAGTGAGGGAATGGAGTGGTCGAATGTGCATGTGGTTCCTTTGATCGTGCTGTCGAATTGGCATGGTGCACCAGAGCCAGGTACCAGATGTAGCATCGGTGCGATGGGAAGAAAAGAGTTGATTTCCTTGGTTGCGTGTGTTAATTAGCGCGCTGCGAAGTTGAGAAGTAGGCAAGGAAAATGCGAGGGGCCAGGTCGGATCAGCCTCTTCATGGCTTTCGGTGTGGTCATCCAGCAAAGTCCTTGCTCTATCGGTCTTTTGCGCCGAGGGTCATGTCCGATATCAGGGTTCGGCAGACGCAAACTCTGACTGTCTCAGGTATCTCAAGCTTTCGCAAGGCCTTCCTTGGTTTGCAGAAGTGTCCAGCCCGCTCCTTTATCTTTCTTTATTTTCGGTCTTTAGTCTGGCTCCTGTCACACGGAAACGAATAGGAGCTGACCATGCGTTACATATTGCGGACCGAGGGGCTGACCAAGGTCTTCGGCCACGGACAGCGGGCCGTCGACCAGGTGTCCCTGCATGTCCCCGAGGGCGGAGTCTATGGGCTCCTGGGTCCAAACGGGGCTGGAAAATCCACTACTTTGAAAATGGTCACAGGCATGCTGCACCCCACTGGCGGATCGATGATTCTGGACGGGCACCCTTGGTCGCGCCGGGACCTCTACGACATCGGCGCCCTGATCGAGCAGCCGCCCATCTACCCAAACCTGACGGCCCGCCAGAACCTCAAGGTGCGTACAACCCTCTTCGGCCTGCCCGATGAACGGATCGACCAGGCGCTCTCCGTTGCCGGACTGAGCGATACGGGCTCCAAGAAGGCCGGACAGTTCTCCCTAGGTATGAAGCAGCGTCTGGGGATAGCCAACGCCATCCTGACCAAACCCCGTCTGCTGATTCTGGACGAGCCCACGAACGGGCTGGATCCGTTGGGCATCGAGGAGCTGAGGGGGATGATCCGCAGCTTCCCGCAGCAGGGGATGAGCGTGATCGTCTCCAGCCATATCCTTTCCGAGGTGTCGATCCTGGCGGATCATATCGGCATCATCGCCGACGGTCGCCTGGCCTACGAGAATGAACTGCACGCCGGGGAGGACCTGGAGGGGCTGTTCATGGACGTGCTTAGGAGGTCGCGATGAACGAGAGGAATGCCAGCGAACTCGTCCAGCAGGATACGGCTGAAAGAGTCAGAACCAGGGGCAACGGCATCCCCTTTGGCAGGATCCTGGCAGCGGAGATCATCAAGGGCCGGTCGGCCGCGCCCAGACGGATGGCCTTGGCTTTTCCTCTGGTGCTCATTATTATCGTGGCTTGCTTTGCGTTCGGGCTGCATGTCTGGATGCCCTCCTGGGTCAACTACTGGTATGTCCTGCTTCTTCCGGCCATGACTGCCCTGATAAGCGTCGCCGTGGCCAACATCGACGGCAAACAGCGGTGGAGGACCACTCTGGCCCTGCCTGCTGCGCCCGCTCTGATCTGGTGGGCCAAGATTGTCTACTGTCTGCTTCTGGTCGGCATCGTCACCCTGCTGGCTCTGGGTCTGTCAGCACTTATAGTCGCCGTTTCCAGGGTCGAGGGTCCCTCCCTAGTCGACTTCGTAGTCAGTGCCCTGATGCTGGTCCTGGCCTGCTCCTGGATGATACCGGTGGGACTGGCACTGACCGCCCGGTTCGGTGTTCTGATCGGATTCGGCCTGCCTTACATGGTGGATTTGCTGGTTTCGATTACCTTCTGGGGAAACATACGGCTATGGCCCTTCCTGCCGCCCGCCGCCATGATCAACCTGCCGGTGCCCTTCATGAAGGTCATGCCTGATGGTGTGCCCCTGGAGACTGAAGACAACAGTCCCATCAAGGCTGCGCTGTCTGTCTTCGGCGGGCAAAGCCTGACGGCCTTGGTGGCCTGTCTGGTCTGGTTCCTGCTCCTGTCCGTCCTGACGGGCATCTGGTTCTCGCGGAAGGAGACCAACTGACATGACTGGGATGACAGTCGGCCGGGTCGTGGCCTCGGAAATCGTGCGTTTGCACGGATCTGTGCTTATCGCCATCCACGTCATCTGCGGGTTGGCGGCAGGACTCGTCTGCGGTGCCTACTTCGCCGCAGCCCCCTATGATCCCGGGTTGGAGACCGATGCCTTCTTTCAGGTCCTGGGCGCCTTCATGCCCCTGATGGCCGCCATTGTCGTTGCCATAAACATCGAAACCGAGCGTGAGGCCGGCGACATGGCCAACCTTCTGGGGATTCCCAGCCGCCGTCTGGGTCTGGCGGCCAAGGTCCTGGTGCTCTGGCTTCTGGGTCTGCTGGCACTGGCCCTGGCGGCTCTGGCATACTGCCTGCCCATGGCTCTGGCTGGCGGACTGGGCGCACCAATCTCGGCCGTCGCGCTCGCCACCGTGGGCATGGCAGGTGGTTCCCTCTGCCTCTACCTTTTCTCCATCGCCCTAGCCCTGAGCTTCGGCCGGAACGCGACCATCGCCATTGGTGTCCTCGGCACCGGAGTATCCATCAGTTCCCTCGGTGGCCTCTTCAACGGCCTGTACAGCCGTACCCTGTCCGGCGCCGCCAGCACTCCCGGGATCAGCCGGTGGATACCCTTTACCTGGCCTAGCAGGTTCGGCTCCCTGGGGATCGAGCAGGCGCTGGCCTTGACCATGCCGGGAGGGGAGGGCCTGCGTGCCTCAATCGGCATGACGGCTGTGGATAATCTGGTTCCCTGTCTGGTCCTCACCCTGACCCTGGGCCTGGCCCTCCTGCTCTGGATCGGCAGGTTCGAGGATCGGCGAAAGGTCAGCGATTAGACTGGATTACAGGGCATCCGGTCCGTAAGGAATCTGTCCTGCAAGGAAACCGTCCTGCAAGAAATCAAGCTTGCAAGAATCCTGGCCCGCAAGGTGTTTATTCTCAAACGCTGCTGGGCCGGGTCGCTAAGCGCAGAAAAGGAGCCAATCGTGGCTGATGTGCACGCCGGAGGTTCCCCCGGGGACGATCGGCATCGGGCCTCCATCCTGGTGGTGGACGACGATCCAAGGATCACCACCCTGCTGATGGCCGCCCTGTCCAAGGACGGTTATGCCGTGACCGTGGTCAACGAGTCGCGGAAGGTTGTAAGCATGGACCTGTCCTCGGTCGACCTGATTCTCTGCGATGTCATGATGCCTCACATGGACGGCTTTGCCCTCCTGGCTGCCATCAGGGAACGAGTGTCCTGCCCGATCATCTTCCTGACGGCCAAGACCGACGAGGACAGTGCGGTCCTGGCCTATGGCCTGGGCGCCGACGACTATATACGCAAGCCCTTCGGCATTGCCGAGCTCCGAGCCAAGGTCAGGGCGAGGCTTTCCCAGGGTAGTCGGCGCGGGCGTCCCCTCCTGCATTTCGGACCCTTGGACATGGACCTTCAGGCGCGGCAGATCAGGGTGGATGGGCACAGCGCCAATCTGACGGATGCGGAATACCGCATATGCGCCCTGCTGGCAGAACATCCCGGTCGGGCCTACGCGCCCATGCAGATATGGGAGGCCTGCCTGGCCGCAGAGGATGACCCGGCCGCCGATGATACGGACAGCGATGCCACGGCTGCGGTCAGAGTGCATCTGAGCAATGCCCGGCGCAAGCTCAAAGCCCTGGGGGTGGACCCCATCAGGACCATCTGGTCGGTGGGTTACCAATGGGTGGCCTGACCGACGGTGTACCAGAGTCGCTCAGGGAGCAGAGCGTCAACGGCAAGGGCCGGCCCAGCCGCAAGGGAATGCCCATCGTTCTGCTGATCATCAGGTACTTTCTCTATGTGCTGCTGATTCTGGCTGTGCTCTTCGCCGGCATTTATATGGTCTGGATAAACCTGGGGGCCAGGGGCGACTTCTTCTGGGCCAACTATGGCGAGCAGCATCTGGAGAAAGTTGGGCGCTCCATTGGCCGTACGACCACTGTTGACGAATCCCTGATTCCCGCCGCCTACTGGTATCGGACCTATGACCATCAAGGGCATCCCGTGGGGGGCGATATGAAGGGCGGCATGGCCAGCGAGGCCGACCAGCTGGCAGCCGACCATCGGAAGCATAGGGCGTCTAAGCAATCGGAAGAGCGGGAAAAGAAGACGGGACGGCCCCTTGCCACTCGTGCAAAGCCGGATGCGACCTACGTCGTCTATGCCACAGCCGACGGGAGGCCATGTGTCCTGGCCTATCGGATTCAGCCGCAGTGGGCATCGAGGCAGACCCGGGACCGCTATCCCAATCCCCAGAACCTGCTGCTCGCGTCTTACGGGATCGCTTTGCTGCTCAGCCTCTTGTTGGTCGGGTTGCGGGCGGCCCATGTCATATCGTCCAAGCTCAAGGTCTTCAACCAGGTGGCTGACGACATAGGGCGGCAGGACCTGGATGCCTCCCTGCCCCGCAGCAACGTGCTGGAGATCAACCGTGTGCTGGGGTCCTTCGACAGGATGCGCGCCACGCTGAGGGAATCGCTGGAGAAGACCTGGACGGCCCAGGAGTCCCAGCGTCGGCAGGTGGCGGCCCTGGCTCACGACCTGAAGACGCCGCTGACCATCATGCGAGGCAACGCCGACCTGCTGGGGGAGACCGGACTCAGCCAGGAGCAGCAGTCCTACCTGGACTCCATCGAGGACGCCATCCGCGAGATGGCCGACTATGCCCAGGCCATCAGCCAGGGTTCCGTGGGCACCGCTTCAGAGCGATCCGGGGTTACGACAGTTGCCTTGAGAGATATGGTCGACAACCAGGCCCAGGGGTACCTCAATGCTCGGGGTCTGCGACTCGAGAGGGATGACCGCCTGGGTTCCGATGTCGGACAGGTTTCCGGTAATGATGCTGACCTTGCGAGGGCGATCATGAATATCGTCGCCAACGCGGCTGACTATTCTCCGGACCAAGGCCTGGTGGCGCTGACCTGGAGGCTGGAAGATGTCCAGGCGGGCGGGCGCGATTTGGTGGTGACCGTGCGTGACCAGGGTCCAGGATTCAGCAGCCAAGCTCTGGCACATGCCACGGAATGGCTTTATCGGGCCGATAGCAGTCGGCACGGCTCCGGCGGCCACCATGGCATCGGCCTGGCTGCAGCCCGGTCGACTGTGGAAAGTGCAGGAGGCCACCTGACCCTGGGGAATGCAACCGATGGCGGTGGCGCAGTGGTCACTGTATCTTTGCCAGTGCAGTGACTGGGGCAGGGTGAATATCGGTCACTACAAACTCCGTGTCCGATTAAGAATTGTACATTGATAAAGATCTGGAAATAGTGTTAATTGCGGGCCGATAATTATAAAAACATCAATTTTTTAGTAATCATTTTAGTAATTGATTACTAAAGTTTGCCTTTCTTTAGTAAATCTGTATGATAGAGATCACAGAGATTATCAATTTGTAGGGGCCTGTATGCAACAATCAGATGACGCTGAACAAAGCAATCTGTCTCTGGAGGAGGTCGTGCGTTCGATTCAGCGCAAGGGTTGTGGAGGCCAATCGATAGAAGTCAAAGCCGCCAGCCAGGGGACTCCAAAGGTGTATGACTCGCTGTCGTCGTTTTCCAACCAAAACGAGGGCGGCATCATCGTATTCGGGCTGGATGAAAGCCTTGGATTCGAGGTTGTCGGCGTCCATGACGCGCAGGAGCTGGAAAAGGCGGTAACGGCACAGGGCAAAGAGATGTATCCCGAGGT
>NZ_JBVPQK010000103.1:0-8269 GCF_058197115.1 Bifidobacterium sp. POST2/T3 (B1) | reverse complement strand
ACCGGAGGAAGCCAGGCACCCCAACCCCAACAGATCCTCTACCCGTACGGGCGAGTGCAACGGCCCAACCCAGATCCTACGCACAACGGTTACCAGTTCGACGGATGATTCACCGGCAACACCGCCTACAACTTCAGTACACCCGTCACCGAAAACATCATGCTCGCCGCTCGCTGGACCAGCAAAACCCCAGAAACACGTGGACCATCAGCCCCAACAAAGGGAAGCCAGCCAGGCGATGAGACCACCACCATCGCCCCGCCATACAGCCGCAACGGCGTTAAATTGAACCAAATCAGCAATTCAATTGGATCTGGCAAGATGCACAATAGTGTTTCCTTGGCTGTGGGCAGCGACGGTAACACGTACGCATGGGGACACAACACGTCTGGTCAGCTTGGCAACGGCACCAGAAGCGGCTTCAACGGTGCGAATCCTGTTCCTGGGTGTGCATGCGACCCGAACAATCCCGAAGATACAAGCAAAAGCTTGAAAAGCGTTCAGATCAGCGCCGGTTTTGAGCATTCCATGGCGATTGATGCCCAAGGAAACACCTGGTCGTGGGGATGGAATTATTGGGGCGAACTCAGACAGAATACGACGAATGATGATATTCTTCGCCCAGCCCGAACATATAATCCCGACAATCCCGCTATCGCCTTCAAAGCCAGCCAAGTCAGTGCAGGATATGATACTTCCTTAGCTATAGATATCAATGGGGTTGCATGGTCGTGGGGACGAAACGATTACGGCCAACTTGGTTATACCAACTATGACAGTTCCACTGTTCACAGACAACCAGCAAAAGTGCGAAATCCTGCATCCCCAAACAACACTGATCTAAGTCTGAACAGCACTCTGGTCAGTGCGTGAAATTGGGATTCTCTGGCTATCGGCAAGGATGGATACACGTATGCATGGGGATACAACGGCTATGGTCAGCTCGGCAACAACAGCTACAAAGATGCCTATGCCCCGGTGTTAGTGGAGTTCAACCTGTCTCGGGCGATCAGCGCAGCCAGGTTCGACACTAGCCCCGGCACGAATCTGACCAATATCAGCAACAGCGTCACCGTGCTCACGCCTGCGCACGTGCCGGGCACGGTCACGGTCAGCGTGGACTACACGATGGGCGGCTCAGGACAGACTCTGACCGATACCTCCCTCAGATACACGTCCCTGTCTGCAGGTGTGCTCCCCCGGGCCGGAGGGGAAGGCATCATGCTCGCCCTGGCTACCGGCATGACCGGCATGGGCGCGATGCTGGCCTCCCGCCGCCACCGGAGAGAGCAACACCGCCTATTGCACGCTTTGCACGAGTAAGAAAGGCCGGGGGCATATATCACCCCCCCCCCCACCTCCTGCCAGAATAAGGGGAGCAGGGAAGCAAGCGTCACTAAAGGCTCAAATCCCCAAGTGGGCCGACGCCCCTCCCGCGTCCCCACCACACTTATTGATCAACCACACGACAGCGATAAAGGAAGCAACTGCTCTTGACGTTGGAGGTTATTGTTTCGTGTCAGGAACAAAACCTAGGGTTGTTTGCTACTTGTTACCCATGCTTGTCTGGGTCGTCTTTTTGCAGACCAAGCAAGAGCAAGCTGCTATAGTCGGCTGCTTTGAGATGCTGAAACCCCCACCGATTCAGTTGTTTATCAGCGTTCTATGGCCAATCAGTGATGAATATCGTGGCGGGGGCGAGATTCAATAGGGTAATGCTCACGCAGCGCTTTCACCAGTGATGCGATTAATCGGAATTACTATGCTGCCGTAAAAACCGACGATGACACGGTCTATAAACCAGATAATTCCAAATCACTTACCACAAATTACTTCGTGTGTTGCTTTTTAACTTGGTGGTATGGTGAAAATAGGGGTGTCGGAAAACAGATGGCTTTCCGCTATGGCTCGTGCAATCTGATGCTGAGTCGGCATTGAAAGACAGAAGGACTTTCCGACAGACAAGACGTTATGTGCAGGCGGCTTTGACACCGCTTGACGTTTGGTGAAGGGGTTTTGGTTTCATGCATATGGTTTTCCGTCTGCGCCGCATCTTGGCAATGACGACCGTCCTGCTGAGCCTACTGACAGGTCTGAGCGTCGCATCCGCCCAGGCGGACGCTCCTGTACTCACCGGGGGGGGGGGGGTCGTCAGACCCCTCGCGTAGCTAAACAAACCCCAGGCATTACCCCCAGCAGCACAACCAGCACACCACTGCCCTCACCATCGGTATTACAAGCCACCACACCATTAAGCCCAACAGCGAGTCCAGTCACCCCGTCATCAACGACGGGAACACTTGACAGCACAAACTCCGTTGCGGCTAAATCATCAGAAAAAACGGATGATCAAGATGCACACGAGGTGCACTTCGACCCGGCCGACGGCAGCACACCAACCAAAGCAGCCGTGAAAACCGGGTCTTTAGCCACCTCTCCGGAAAAGAATCCGCAACGTAAGGACTTCCGGTTCGACGGGTGGACGCTTGACGGCCAGCCCTATGACTTCCAAACCCCGGTACTCCGGAATATAACCCTGAAAGCTCAGTGGTCGAAAATCACGGACTGGACGCTGAGCCCGGACCACGGGCCCGCCTCCGGAGCCCGTCTGACCATCAGCCCGCCCGACAAGCAAGAACCACGTTTCAGCAATATCCACGCCGCAGGCGACCAGACTGTCGGACTGACCGGCGATGGCAGAATCTACATATGGATGCAGGAAAGCACACCAAAGCAGGTCCCCTTCCCCACCCATACTGCCGACGGGTTCCATTACCTGCAGGCCGCAGCCGGCAGCCATTGGGATGCCGCTTTAGGATCCGACCACCAAATCTACACCTGGACCAGCGCGCAAGCCACGCCCACCATCCTCAACACTGACCAGAACACCGGGTTCACCAGCATCAGCATGCACGATGATCAGCTGCTAGCGGTGGACCGGCAAGAACAAGTCCACCTCTTCCAAACCGACCCAATAGACAACCAGAGCATAAAACCGACAGAACAAGCCGCAACCAGCCTGCCCGGAAAAGCGCAGGCCATCCTCGCCGCCGCCTCCAACAAGCGGATCCTCATCTTGGACGCGGACGGACAGGCCTGGACCTGGGAGACGAGCAAGATTGGAAAAGCCGAACCAGCACGCGTCAAGCAGGACCAGGGCAGACGCATCATCCAAGCAGCAGCTCTCAACCAAGGGTTCCTCCTGGCCGCGGACGGTCAGGCTTGGTACCTGGCCGACGGCACAACCAACATGAACCTAGTCGGCTTGCCGGACGGCGCGCAGACCAGCTGGATCATCGCCAACGAGGACCAGGCCTTGATCACAGACACAGAGGGACGCGTTTGGACGTGGAAGCCCAGCGAAACGCCGATGCGCGTATACAACGGGAACCAGCAGTACGTACAAGCCGCCAGTGTTGGCAGCAAGATCACCGCCATCGACAAGCATGGCAGCATACTTACGTGGAGTCTGGACGCTCAAGGCCAACTCAGCAAACCGGTCAGGCTCAACACCACTCAGGCGTCCACCCTTGAATCAGCCAGTATGGACAGCCAGCCGCTGAAACTCACCGGAAAGAATCATACCTGGCAGGCAGATGCCCCAGCCCACAAGCCCGGACCAACCACCATCACACTCGTCGGCAGGCAGGATGACCAGACCTTCACCAAAAGTCTCCAATACACCGTAGACCAGCCGCTGACCAGGGACACCGAAACAGAAACCAGCTACACGGTTTACTTCAACACAGGCGAGGGAGACCCGACACCCAGCAACCAGAAGGTCTCCTATCCGTACGGCAGGGTACAGCGGCCCTCCCCCGATCCGGCCCGTCAAGGCTACCTGTTTGACGGGTGGTTCATCAAAAACGTCGCCTACGACTTCAGCAAGCCTGTCACAGACAACCTCACGCTCACCGCCAAATGGACACCCAAGAACCCGGGCAACACTTGGAAGATCAACCCTGACAAGGGTGGCCAGCTTGGCGGGCAACAGACCACCATCACCCCACCCGCCAATATCAGCGGCATCAAATTCAACCAGATCAGCAGCTCAAAAAGCACTTGGTTTGCTTTTTCCTTGGCTGTGGGCAGTGATGGAAACGCCTACGCTTGGGGGAACAATGACTATGGCCAGCTTGGCGATGGGACCACTACTCAACGAGACAAGCCGGTCGTGGTGAAGAAGCCCAATCCCATGATATATACGAATCTACCAAATGATTTCACCTATGTACAGGTTAGCGCCGGAGATGGCCATTCGCTTGCCCTGGGCAGCGACGGATACGTGTACGCCTGGGGAGACAACACATATGGCCAGCTTGGCAACAATACCAACGGCGGTTATTCCACTGCTCCCTTGCGAGTGCGTGACCCCGCTACCAGCTCCAATGCGACCACGGGACTGAAGTCCATACAAGTGAGTGCCGGAGGCGAACATTCGCTGGCAATTGATGCAAATGGAAGCACCTGGGCATGGGGACGTAATCACTATGGCCAGCTCGGCAACGGCACTAGCAGTGCGTCTAATGTCGCGAATTCTATTCCGGTACGCGCAAAATTCCCCATAACTGAGGACAAAGATGTGAAAGTAATACAAGCAAGTGCCGGGTATGAGCATTCGCTGGCAATCGACACTGAAGGCAACACCTGGGCATGGGGATACAACAGGTATGGCCAACTCGGCAACGGCGATAGTAGTACAAATACCGCTCCTACGCTGGTGCAATACCCCAAGAAAGAGTCAGGCAGCGTTACAGCTGTACAGGTCAGTGCAGGAGGCTGGCACTCGCTCGCAATCGACACTGATGGCCAGGCTTGGGCATGGGGATACAACTATTATGGCCAACTCGGCAACGGGAGCACCAGCGGCAAAAACGCGAATTCTCTTCCCGCGTCCGTACAATTCCCCACCACCGAAAACAAGGAGGTGAAAGTAATACAAGCAAGCGCCGGATTTAAGCATTCGCTGGCAATCGACGAGGAGGGAAGGGCCTGGGCATGGGGGAGTAACGAGTATGGCCAGCTCGGCAACAACACCACGAATGATCAGCATTCTCCGGTGAAGGTATTCGCCTCCACCCAATCCACAAGCTCACCAGGCCCATGCTTGAACGCTACACAGATCAGTAGTGGAGGCTGGCATTCGTTGGCAATCGACGAGGAGGGGAGCGCCAGAACATGGGGATACAACTACTATGGCCAACTCGGCAATCCCGACGCAGGGAGTCGGAGTTTAGCCCCAGTACCAGTAGTGTTCAACCTGCAGCCGGTGATCACCGGCATCACATTCGACCGCACCGTCGTAAAGGACCTACCCAAAAGCCAAGATGACGGCAGCGTCACAGTGGTCACACCCGCTCATGAGCCGGGCACGGTCACGGTCAGCGTCGACTACACGCTGGGCGGCGCAGCCCAAAAGCCGGACACCACCCTCAGATATACCTACACGCCTTTGGGCGTGCTCCCTCAGGCCGGCGGGGAAGGCATACTGCTCGCCCTGACCACCGGCATGATCGGCATGGGGGGTGTCATAGCAGCTCGTCGCTACCGGAGGGAACAGCGACAGCTGTCACACGCTTCGCACGAGTAAGAAAGACCGGGACGGATTAATCCCCCCGCCTCGGCCTCACTGGGGGCGCACGGAGGCGAGTGTCATTCAAGGCTCAATCCCCAAGGGAGCCGACACCCCTCTCGCGCCCCCACCACATCTATCAATCGACCACCGACAGCAATAGTGGAAGCAGCAGCTTTTATCGCGCGCAGTCAGCCGATTATCCTGCATCGGGAACAAACCTGACAACCGGTCCATTATTGGCCGACAAGTTTAAAGCAGATGGTCGTTTTGCCGATCAAGCAAAGACATAGCGGCGTCAATCTGAGGCACGTTAATGCAGTCGAATCCCCCAAGATGTTGGGGCCCTCCAGACTAGATCCACCCTTCAGCCTCTATCGCCAGGCACATGTTGAACTTCGTGAAGGAGATAAGAGCCAATAGGAGCGATGCTTGCGTGCAGCTCCATCAGTAATGCAATTAATCGGAATTGCTGTTATGCCATAAAAACCGACGATTACACGGTCCATAGTCCAGATAGTTCCAAATCGCTTACCACCAATTGCTTCGTGTGTTGCTTTTTAACTTGGTGGTATGGTGAAGATAGGGGTGTCGGGAAACGGCTGGCTTTCCGCTATGGCTCGTGCAATCTGATGCTGAGCTGGCATTGGAAGAAAGAATAGTTTTCTGGCAGACAAGACGTTATAGGCGAGCAGTTGGCTTTGCTTGGTGTCGGTAAGGGGTTTATAAGTCATGCATCTGGTTTCCCGTCTGCGTTCCGTTTCGGCGATGATGATCGTCCTACTGAGCCTGCTGGCAGGCTTGGGCGTCGCGTCCGCCAACGCAGCGGACGCTCCTATCCTCACCGGGGGGGGGGGGTCGTCAGACCCCTCGCGTAGCTGAGCAAAATCCCGCCTCTTTCCCCAGCAGTGCATCAAATACTCAACTTCCCTCGCCATCGCCTCTGACAACAGCATCGCCGTTAAGCACCGCAACAGCAAGCCCAAATGCTCCCTCATCGCCGACGGGCAGTACAGGCAGCGGCGAATCAGCTCCGGCCAAATCAACAGAAACAACGGATGCTCAGGCCGCGCACGTGGTGCGCTTCGACCCGACCGACGGAAGCAAACCAACACAGGCAAGCGTGAAGAATGGGATTCTCGCCTCCCCTCCGGAACGAAATCCGCAGCGTGAGGGCTTCCGGTTCGACGGGTGGACATATGACGGTCAGCCTTTCGACTTGCAAACCCCCATCCTCCAGGACACGACCCTGAAAGCCCAGTGGACCAAAGTCACAGACTGGACGCTGAGCCCGGACCACGGGCCCGCCTCCGGCACCCGCCTGACCATCAACCCGCCCGACAAGCAAGAACCACGTTTCAGCAACATCCACGCCGCAGGCGAGCAGACTGTCAGCCTGACCGGCGACGGCCGCATCTACACATGGACGAAAGACAGCCCGCCCAAGCAGGTGCCCTTCCCCGCCCAGGCTCCCAGCGGGTTCCATTATCTGCAGGCCGCAGCCGGCAGCCGGTGGCAGGCGGCCCTCGGCTCCGACCAGCGGATCTACATCTGGAACAGCGGACAGACTGAACCCGTAATCCTCAACACCGACCGGAACACCGGATTCACCAGCATCAGCACGGACAATGACCGGCTTCTGGCGGTGGACCGGCAGGGACAGGTCCACGCCTACCATGCTGACCAGGCCAGCAACCAGGACCAGACCCCGGAATTCACCCAGCAGGCCGCAACCGGCCTGCCCGGGCAGACGCAGGCCGTCACCACCGCCGCCTCCGACAAGCGAATCCTCATCCTGGACGCGGACGGGCAAACCTGGACCTGGAAAACGGCCTCGGGAAACGCCAGGCCTTCACGCATCGAACAGGAACCGGGCATGCGCATCATCCAAGCCCAAGCCCTCAACAAGGGGTTCCTCCTCCTGGATGCGGACGGGCAGACCCAGTACCTAAACGACAGCTCGACCAAAATAACAGCCGCCAGCCTGCCGGAAAGCATGAAAGCCCGATCAATCACCACCAACGGCAGCCAGGCCATCATCAACGGCACGGACGGCCAAGTCTGGACCTGGAAGCCCGGCAACAAACCCGAGCGGGCGGACGACGGCAGCCAGACCTACATGCAAGCCTCCGAAGCCGACGGCAGAATCACCGCCATCAGTAGACAAGGCAGCCTATACCAGTGGAAACTTGATGAGCAGGGCCAGCCTGACAAACCAAAAAGAACCATCATCACACAGGCACCCACACTGGAATCAGCCAGTATGGACGGCCAGACGCTCACACTCACCAAGACCGGCGACGCCTGGCAGACGGACATGCCCGCCCGCGAGCCCGGACCAGCCTCAATCACCATCACCGGCAAACAATACGGCCAGCCCTTCACCAAGAACCTCAACTACACGGTCGACCAGACCCTGACCAGAGACACCACTACAGACACCACCCACACAGTCACCTTCGACACGGGCGAAGAAGGCACCAAGCCTGAAGACCAGAGTGTCCCCTACCCGTACGGCAGGGCCAAACGGCCCTCCCCCGACCCGGTACGCGACGGCTACCAGTTCGACGGATGGTTCACCGGCAACACCGCCTACGACTTCAGCAAACCCGTCACCCAAAACCTCACCCTCACCGCCAAATGGACCCTCAAAGACCCCAACAACACCTGGAAAATCAACCCCGACAAAGGCAGCCA
>NZ_JBVPQK010000102.1:0-8427 GCF_058197115.1 Bifidobacterium sp. POST2/T3 (B1) | reverse complement strand
TCGCCGCCGATATGCAGGATGCCGCCACCCGCGCTCTTGCCGGCCAGGACTATCTGGTCCAGGAGGCCGAGCTCCAAACAAACGACATTGAGCATTAATCAGATAATTTTCTCATCGTGCAGGAGAGAGCAAAAGCAGCATCTTCCTTCTTGTGAGATACTTCAAGCTCCCGTAGAGCTACAGCGTCAGGCCGATATACCCTCGATCAGGTCAGTAATCAGATCGGTGTAGGTGATCCCCGTGGCCTCCCAGGCCTTGGCATACATGGAGATAGGCGTGAAACCAGGCATGGTGTTGATCTCGTTGACGATGACCTTGTCTTCGGGTGTTACAAAGCAGTCGACACGACTCAGACCAGCGCCGTCCACGGTTCTGAAAGCCTTGGCAGCCAGGTCGCGAACCTTCTGAAGAGTCTCTTCTGGCAGGTCGGCAGGAACCTCCACATGGGAAGCGGAGGAGTCCACATACTTGCTGTCGAAGTCGTAGAAGGCCTCGTCCTGATCAGCCTTGTCCAGCACCACCTCGCCAGGCCAGGCCGTACGGGGCTGTCTGTCCTTGCTGGAGGCGAGCACGGCGCACTCGATCTCCCGCCCCTCAATACCCTCCTCTATCAGGACCCGCCAGTCATGCTTTGCAGCCTCGGCGACTGCAGCAGCCAAGGCTTCGGCTTGGGGCTCTTCTACCTTGACCACACCAAAGCTGGATCCTGCACGGGAGGGCTTGACGAAGAGCGGATAATGCAACTCCGCCTTCTCCACAGCGGCCAGCAGGTCGGCTCCGGATCGCTGTTCACGGGAGTCAATGGTGATGCCAGGAGCCACAGGTATGCCGGCTTGGCTGAGCAGAATCTTGGTGTAGTGCTTGTCCATGCATGCAGCAGAGGCGAAGACCCCGCATCCGACGTAGGGCAGACCCATCATTTCAAGCAGGCCCTGCAGGGTGCCGTCTTCACCATAAGGGCCGTGAAGCACCGGGAAAACCGCATCAACATGCCCCAAAGGCTCCAGGGAACCGACTGCGCTGGAAGATTGGGCGCCAGAGATCAGATCGGCATGGTCGCCAATCAAAAACCCTTCCCGGCCGCGAGCCATGTCGAGAATGACCGGACGGCTGCCTTCGGTTATCTGCACGGTTGGCAGACTGGCATCGCCCAGACCCCACTGCCTGGGATCCTGACCGCCGATGATCCAACGACCGTCCTTGGTGATGCCAATAGGTATGGGCTCGTATCGATCGATATCAATGGCGTTGAGCACGCCAGCCGCCGACACGCAGGATATGGAATGTTCGTCGGCACGCCCGCCATAAAGCACTACAACACGTTTCCTGACCATCATCCCTCGGCTTTCCTCATCCTGGACATGATTTTCAACATCACGCACCTGCCCGAGCAGATGCATCATTCAAGACAGCAGAATATCCCCTCGGCAGGCAGCAAGGCTTGGTCGGAGTCGCTCATCCACAAGCTTGGCACGAACAGGCATGATAGGCCAATGCAGGAGTCAGACAAGCCAGGCGCACATCTTGATCCGGAAATCATTCATCGCCGATCAAAAGGTTGATAGCGCATGCTTCACAGCCTTCGCACACCCTCTATAGCCCTCAGGATTTTCTGATGGGCACCATTTTGATGATTGTCAGACTCACTCTGCAGTGATCTGCCCGCCGAACAGCTCGTCGATCATGCCCCGGCAGCTCAGACCCTGATCCAGCACATGGCTCATAGCCGTAGCCAGCGGGGTCGCCACCCGGTAGCGCTTGCCCAGGGCGACGACAGCATCGGTGGTGGGTACGCCTTCGGCGACACCCTTGCTGACGCGAGTGGCTTCCTCGATGCTTTTGCCCTGTCCCAAATTAAAGCCAAAAGTGTAGTTCCTGCTCAGAGATGACCCACAGGTGGCCACCAGGTCCCCGACCCCAGCAAGACCGGCGAAGGTCTTGGACTTGGCCCCGCAGGCCTCCCCCAAGGCAGTGAGCTCAGCCAGACCCCTGGCCTGGATCATGGCAGCCGTGTTCTCCCCGAATCCAGCCCCCCGTGACATCCCCACGGCCAGTGCAGTGACGTTCTTCAGCGACCCGCACATTTCCAGGCCGATCACATCGTCCGAAACGAAGGCCTTGAAATAGTCGGTCGTACAAGCACGGGCTACTCTCATGGCAGTATCGGCATCAGCGCTGGCGACCACGGTGGCGCTTGGCTCGCGGGCGGCCACCTCCTTGCTCAGGTTGGGACCGGAAACGGCCGCAAACCTGACTGGGTCCAGATCCAGCGTCTGGCAGACCACCTGATCCATCCGCCTGTCGGTTCCCCGTTCAATCCCCTTCATCAGGGAGACTGCAATGGCATCATGATCCAATAGACTCTTGAATTCCGTCAAGGCCTCACAGGAGTGCTGAGCGGCTATGGCCACGACCACGATTTCAGCCCCCGAGACGGCCTTGGCACGGTCACCCTCAGCGACGATGGCATCGGGCAGCCTCTCCACTGTTGGCAAGCGGCGAGTATTCGAATGTTGATTGTTGATTTCCTCTACGACATTCGGATCGATGTCCCACATGACCACCTGGTTGCCAGCATCAGCCAGTACCTGGGCAAAGGCTGTTCCCCATGCGCCTGCTCCCAATACCGCGATCTTCGTCATCATTCTCCTTTGCATAATGCCGTGCGCACGGGAACGCCGACCAGCAGCCTCATTCTTGTCTCTACCATCCTATGACACCACCGCCAGGCAGGAGGAATCAGAGGTGGGTTCCGGCCTTATTGCTCGCTTCTGGGCCGACGGGTCATGGTTACGTAGTCGAAATATCCAGCCGCCGGGGGCTCCTCGCCACGAATCTCGGCCATGACCTCTTCCATCCGGTTGCGCAGGCGGACACAGAGGGCATGGACGGACTGCTTGGGAGGTTCCGCACCCCACTGATCCATGTCTTCCAGAAGGTCGGAATAGTCAAGGAGCCGGTCATAGCACATGACCACGTTCTTGCGAGGCCAAGGCCACTTGTGGTTGATCGAAGCCGCCCCCCAGGTGATGCTGGGATAGAGAGGGACCATGCGACCCAGCTGCCGTGAGGCTTCCAAGGCGATGAATCCGACCCCGGGCTTGAGCGACATAGGCCACTTCAGGGGGTCACGGGTCACGGTCCCTTCAGGCCAGATGGTCAGCGGCCTGCCCGAGGTGATGATGCTGATCGACTCCTCCTCAATCGACCTGGCCTTGCCGGACTTGCGTTCGACCGGCTGCATGCCCACCATGCGGAACCAGCTGCCGATAAGGGGCCAATGAGCCATCTCGGCCTTGGCCATATAGCGGGGACGACGACCCTGGTGGAAGAGGGCCATCATGGGAATGAAAACGTCGAACTGGGTCACATGGGTGGCTGCGGTGATAAAAGGCCCGGTCTGCGGCACCCGCTCCAACCCCCAGGCATAGACTCGGCAGGAGTCACGCACCACCTGGGAGACCCCGCGCAATAGACGGGTAGTCCCCACAGGGTGCTGACCGTCTATCTCGTCCAGGGCCGGTGCGCGGTGACCAGTGGGATAGTAGCGGGTCGGATCCACCAGTCTGTGCCGCTGGGCCAGCAGGGCCACCTGCTGGTCGGGCAGGGCTGGTACCGCAGACCGGGGGGAGGGTTTGCCTTTGGAAGCCATCTATGCCTGCCGGATCAGTCGATCTGCGCGTCCAAGGCCAGTAGCTTGTCGCGGAAGTCCTCGTAACCGCGGTCAATCAAGGAGATGCCGTGGACGGTGGAGGGGCCGGAGGCTGTCAGTGCCGCAATCAGGTGGCTGAAACCGCCACGCAAATCGGGTACATCGATGTCCTGGCCGGTCAACGGGGTGGGTCCGAAGATGACCGCCGAATGGTTGAAGTTGCGCTGCTGGAAGCGGCAGGGCAGGGACCCCAGGCATTCCTTGTAGAGCTGGATGGTGGCGCCCATCTGAATCAGCGGCTTGGTGAAGCCGAAGCGGTTCTCGTAGACGGTCTCGTGAACGATGGAAAGACCCTTGGCCTGGGTCAGAGCGACTACCAGAGGCTGCTGCCAATCGGTCATGAACCCGGGGTGCACGTCGGTCTCGATGGCCACGGGCCGCAGGTCGCCGCCCGGATGCCAGAAGCGGATGCCGTCATCGCGCACATCGAACTGGCCGCCGATCTTGCGGAAGACGTTCAGGTAGGTCATCATGTCGGGCTGCTGGGCGCCCTTGACCATGATGTCGCCATGGGTGGCCAGGGCGGCCGAGGCCCAGGAAGCGGCCTCGATCCGGTCTGGCAATGAGGTATGGGTGAAGCCTTTCAGGGAGGGCACCCCCTCAATGCGGATGGTACGGTCCACGTCCACTGAGATCTGTGCGCCCATCTTCTGCAGGACCGCCACCAGATCCATGATCTCGGGCTCGGTAGCCGCCCCTGACAGCTCGGTACGCCCCTCGGCCAGGACGGCCGCCAGCAGGGTCTGCTCCGTGGCTCCCACCGAGGGGTAGGGCAGATGAATCTTGGCTCCGTGCAGGCCGTCAGGCGCCGTGATGTGGATACCGGCCTCATGCTCCTTGTCAACATTGGCCCCCAGCTTGCGCAGGGTCTCCAGATGGAAGTCGATAGGCCTGCTACCGATGCGGCAGCCGCCCAGAACGGGGATGAAAGCCTCTCCCATCCGATGCAGAAGCGGCCCGGAGAAGAGAATGGGAATGCGGGAAGAGCCCGACAGGGTGTCCACATCGGCCACATCAGCCAGCTCTACATGGCTGGCATCAATGGTGACCACGCCCTCCTGCGGACTGACATCCACCTTGACGCCGTGCAGTCTCAGCAGATCCGAGACCACCTGGACATCACGGATTTCAGGCACGTTCTTGAGCACCGAGACATCGGGAGCCAGCAGGGCAGCCACCATGGCCTTGCTGACGAAGTTCTTGGCCCCGCGGACCTGTATGGTGCCATGCAGGGGCCTGCCGCCCACCACATGCAGCACATCATTCTGTGTATTCATCTTGGCCATACATCGGCTTCTTTCTCGTATCCGCTCAGAGCCGGGCTTTGGCGCATCATCGGCCCCTATTTGCAAGTCTGCCACAGGGGGTGTGGGGACACCGTGAATTGTCGCCTCCGGCATAGAGCGTCCACCCAGTCAGATACTGATCAGGCGCCGGTTGAAACGAAGGGGGTCAGCATCGTGAAGCCCATGATCAGCAGCAGCATGATGAAGAACGGGCAGGCCCAGGCACCATAGACGTTCGTATACGTGCGGTTTTCCCGCAAAAAAGCGACGATCCTATGGCGGCCCAAGTAAAGGACCAGCACGGCTGCCAGCATGCCTGCCAATATCATGAGCACGTTGACGTAGGAGGACATATTGTCGCTCATAAACCCGAGCAGGAGTTCCAGTCCGTCACTGACGACCAGGTTGTTGAACACGTGCAGGGCTATGGACCAGAAGATGGAGTATTCGCAGGCAAGATAGCCCAGGAGCAGACCCATAATGAAAGCAAAGAATCCTTGATCCAGATCGCCGTGGAAGAAGCCGAACATAACAGCGGAGGTAACTATGGCGAAGACGTGGCCGTAGGGCTTCAGCGCGTGCAGGATAGCCCCTCTGAAGACCAGCTCCTCGATGACGGGGGCCAGCAGGCTGACGTAGATGAACATGGGAATGGTACCCGAGGCCTGCTGGATCTGCTCAGTCGTGGTCCAGGACTGCTGCACTCCCAACCGCGCCGTGGTCCAGTCCATGCCTGACTGATACCAGTCCGCCAGGGTCTGCCCAGTCAGCGTCAGTGCAAAGCATCCCAACAAAACCTGCCAGGTCATGGGGTGCAGATCAGTGTGGAATATGCCCATAGGGCCGGAATCGCAGATCTGCCGCCGCCGCATGAAGACCAGGAAGCAGAGACCTGTGCAGGCGGCGATCAGGTTGATGATGCCTCCATACTCCTTGTCAGCATGGACGATCACATACATAAATCCCGAGTGGGCAGGCACCGGATCAAACACGGCATTCCACTCCATCTGAGCCAGAACACCGAACAGAAAACCGACGCTGTTGATGATAAGCAGATAGACCAGCAGCAGGGCGGCCTGACGGTTGAGCATCCCCCTGGCCGCACTCATCCATGCGCGATCCGCCATGCCTCGTCTGGGCTTTTGAGTCTGCCCAGTCCCTGACGCGTCGGCTGCCGTAGCTGTCTGCCCCATGTCACCATGCCCTTTCATGATCCTCTGCAGGTTTGGCCATCCGGCACTGACCTCCAGCTGGTCCAAGTCTACGCCACCACTGGCAGCCCCAATGCGTCATGCTCTAGAGCAGACCGGGCACGAACTTGAAGACTGTAAGCAGCAGGCAGAGCAGCAAATAGAGCAGGAACCAGGGCTGCCTCCAGGAAGCGTAGGTTCCCTTAGGGGCTCGATAGCGCCGCCGGTAGTCAAACAGACTGGCGCGGTGCAGGAAGAACATGACCAGTCCAGCCAGAACCAAGACCAATGCCACTGCCAAAATCGACATACGAGCAGTTCGTGGAGCGCTCATCAGGTAACGGTTGGGCAGGCCGCTGAAGAGCAGATCGCCGACCACACGGGCTCCAATGGCCCAGACAAGGCCATACTCCAGGGAGCAATACCCCAGTGCCAGCCCCAGCAGGAAGATCCAGAGCCCAGAGACCGGGTCACACTGCAACAGTGCGCAGAGCAGGGATGCGGTCAGGATGGCAAAGACTCTGCCGAACCGGCGCAGCCCGTTGAGGATGATGCCACGGAAAACCAGCTCCTCAGCCAGAGGAACCGCCAAGAGGGCATACACGGCCATCATCGGCGAGGAAGTGCCGGTGACCAGCAGACTGCGCGAGGCCAGGGAGGGGATGTGCAGAAGCAGACAGAAGTGGTTGAAGAACTTGTTCAGTCCATGGACCATTCCTTGGCCCAGCAGAAGCACCGCTACAAGGGCCAGCAGAGCCGCCAGCGTCATTCTTCTATCTGTTCGCCAATGGACAGCGTCCTGTCCTCGCTGCTCCTTACCTCGAATAACGCTCCACTCTGAAATACAGGCATAGGCCAGCGCCAGCAGGACCGACAGGAGAGTATTCCCATCGGACATGAAGACAATGGCTCTCGGATCCTTGACCCGCTCCATGATGACCGGCAGGATCATCCCCGAACCGACCATGAGCATCAGAACGGATATGGCAAGGTAGACAAAGGCGAAGGCGGCCTGGCCGTTGACGGCGTGGAGAACCCCCGAACTGGCCCTGTAGGAGACGGGCTTGCCAGAGGGTGCCGATTTGGTGGCCGTCTGTGGTTTCGTCTTGGCTTGAACCTGGGCCTTGGCTGCTGCCGAAGCATTCGGCGTGCCCTCGTCCAGCTTGCTTGAGACGCCAACGTGCTGCGCGGCTGGAGCCGATGTATTCGCTGCCTTGGCGGAATCAGACGGAGTGGGTTGGGCACCGACGGATTGAACTTCACCTACTGTCTGGACGGCCTGCACAGGCTGAACGGCATGATCCGCCTGAGCGGCCGGAGTCCTCGGTGATGACGAAACGGTCCGGCCACCTGTGCTGATGCCGCCGACCTCGGCCAGCTGATCAACTACCCGTGGGGTCGAACAGACCTGGCGCCCCGGATGTTTGGCGCCACTGGCAACGGATTGTGCAGCTGCGACGCTCTGACCTGAAGCTGATGAACCAGCGATAAGCGAGTCCCAGTCGGCATTTGAGCGGCGAACGACGACCGGTCGATCGGTGAACACCACTGGGGTCGGAGACTGCTGAACATACACTTTTGCAGGTGCGGAAGCCGCTGTATCCGACTTGGCAGACAGCGAATCCGCCGAAGCGGCAACCGGAGAGGCCCCAGCCGCAGCCTTCGGCTTGGACTCAGCCGGTTCGGCGGACGAAGAACCGGGGGCAGATGCTGTTGAAACGGCAGAACCTGTAGCCTTGGTTGGCGAGGCAGGAACAGATGTGGCAAGAGACGAAGCCTCGGCAGCAGGGGCTTTGGGCTTGCCTGCATGGGTTTTTGCTGCCGGCTTGCGGCCTTTGCCCATATTCCAGGAGAAAACCGGAGCATCACTGACTTCCGGCTTGGTCCAGGACCAGACAACCTTGGCTGCAGAATGATCCTGCTTCTTCGGAGCCTTCGTAGCTTTGGGGGCCTCCAGATCACGGCGAATAACCACGCGCCGGGGTACAGACCCCTCGCCGGGCCCCTTCTCTCCGTGCTCGTCGGCAGACAGGTCCGTCGGAGGAAATGCTGGAACAGCCGGTTGACTGGCCATAGTGACCGATGTCAAAAAATCATCGGATCCAGGAAGCACCGAGGGTCGTTCACCGACAGGCATGGTCCCCGTGTGCCCACGATGGCCTGCCCCTTCAGCGCCCGGAAGCACAATCTTTCTATGGGCGATTCGTCCCGGGTAGGCCAGGCCATCATCCACGGCCTG
>NZ_JBVPQK010000101.1:0-8454 GCF_058197115.1 Bifidobacterium sp. POST2/T3 (B1) | reverse complement strand
ATGGCCCGGCTGATGAAGCCTCTGGCCGGTACGGAGGGCAAGGCCATCCTCTGCGGCAGCCTGGGCCACCTCTTCGCGGTCTGGAGCATGATGGCAGCCGCAGCGGCCCTGATTGGCCTGGTTACAGACTGGCCCCCGTTGAATGGCCAGTGGGGCGTCTGGGCCCTGGTGGCGGTCCTGACTGCTCTCAGCCGGGGGGTCATGGCCTATGGGGAGCAGTACTACAACCATGAGATGGCCTTTAGCATGCTCCGTGACATCCGTACGACAGTCTTCGACAAGATGCGGTCCCTGGCCCCGGCCGGCCTGCGGGACCAGGCGCGCGGAGACATGGTGACGGTGATTACCAACGACATCGAGCTGCTGGAGATTTTCTACGCCCACACCCTATCGCCCATCGCCATCGCTCTAGTGACCTCCTTGGCCAACCTGGCCCTGCTCACCTGGCTCTCGCCCTGGATGGGTCTGGCCGCCCTGGTCTCCTACCTGATCGTCGGTCTGCTCATTCCTATCCTGAGCGCACGGCCCACTTTCAAGATGGCCATGAAGGAACGGACGGCCCAAGCCAACCTGCATTCCCTTCTTCTGGAGACCCTGCAGGGCCGCACAGAGCTGGCGGGGTTGGGCGCTCTAGAGAACACTCGCCGTCGGGTGGGAGCCGCTACGGGCCAGATGTTGGATGCGCGGGGCCGCACCTCTGGGCGGACTATTGCCAACGATTTGGTCACCAACGTGGTCACTCTGATCTGCGCTGGAGTCTTCACTCTGATGGCCTGCCACTTAGGTTCGGCAGGGTTGGTGGATCCTGCACGGGGAATGATCGGACTGGTCGGTTTCCTCTCTTCCTTTGCTCCCTTGATACCTGTGGCTCGGCTCGGAGCTGGCCTGCAGCCTACTCTGGCTGCTGCTCGGCGGGTCTTCTCGCTTTTGGACAAGGAGCCGCCTGTGCGCGAGGTGGAATCCGGTCATGGGAATTACCTGGCGGAGTTCACTGGAGAGGAGGCCAAGGTGGTTTCCTTCTCCTACGCTGTCAAGACTGACACGGGCAAGACTGACCCAGGTAAACATGGCGGTCGAATCGCGGTTTTGGATAATCTGGATCTTTCGATCAAACCTGGCGAGTTGATTGGCATCCAAGGCGCCAACGGGGTTGGCAAGTCCACCTTGATCGACCTGCTGATGCGGTTCCAGGAGCGAAGCGGCGGGGATCTGACCGTTTCCGACCTGCCGATCGAGACCATCCGCACCGCTGATCTGCGTGCCCAGCAGACTCTGGTGAGCCAAGATACCTATATATTTAGCCTTACTTTGGCGGATAACATCGCTCTGGCCCGGCCCGATGCCAGTAGGGAGGATATTGAGCAGGCGGCTCATGATGCCTGCTTGGATGATCTGATCGACCAGCTGCCTGACGGCTTGGATCATCTACTTGCCGACAATGGCTCCGATCTGTCTGAGGGGCAGCGGCAGCGGATAGCATTGGCTCGCGCCTTCCTGAGCTCGGCCCCCTTCATGCTCTTGGACGAGCCCACCAGCAACATGGATGCTCTCTTGGAGGGCCGTGTCCTGACCAGGCTGATTGAGCGGAAGGGTGACCGTACCTGCCTGATTGTCTCTCATCGTCCTTCGGTTCTTGCCCGGGTTGGCCGGCTTCTGACGTTACAGGATGGAAGGCTTGTCTCTGCCTGAGCATCCGCATAAAGAATGAGATGCAATTTATAGTGACGGTTCGAATTGCTGCTCGCAGCCATGATGCTGTCGACATAATTCAAACCGGCATTGGCACATTTAATGAAAGATTCTGGGCGCGGATTCTTTCTGCTGACTCCGCAAATGTAGACGTGGTCCTTGAGCATCTTGTTCAGCGTCTTGACACCCCTCGTTACGCTGCCCTTCGGCGTTCAGCTCGTCGGCTATCGTCTGCAGCAACCTTCATGCCGCCTATTCGTCGAACATCTGCCGTACGAAGAGTATCGTGTCCGTGTCTACGATGTACTTCTTCGTTGCCCTGTTTACCCCGTGCCCGAGCAGCTTATGCCTGTTGCACAGTTCGTGCTCGGCATTGTAGTTCATGCCCCTCCGGATGTCCTGCAACACCTGCCAGCTGTAGTACTTCGTCATTGTGTTTATCAAGCTCTCAATGAGCATGCTCTTGGGACAACTCGTCGGGATATTCTCCGCAGCAGGTGTATTTCGCGGCCCGCCTTCGTATGATCTTCTTGGCCATCGTTAACACGTACTTGTCATGGCCCAGGCTGTCCGCCTTCCAAATGATGACCGTATGAGGCTGGATTTTCGCGACCGCTGACAGCATCAGCTGGAACACCGGGCTTGTGTCAGTGGTGCTGGATATGGCTGCGTTCTCATACTCCCTCACGATGTTAACCTGCCGGTATCTGCCCGCGCTTGTGCAAGCTCCTTCTGCAGCTCGATGCTCGCCTCGTTCTGTGAGAGCGACGACAATGGGTGGTGCGCGATGGCGTGACTGTTGTCGTTCAGCTAGGTTTGCTTCTAGCGTGCCATAATTATTCAACCTCCCTTTGATAAAGCCCGTTGCTACGATGACGACGGACTTGGTTGAATCTATACGAACATCTGCTGAAGCAGACCCTTCTTCAGTTCCTGCCATTTTGCCAGCTCAGCCTTCTCCTTTGCGATAACGTCGTCAATCGACGACAAACAGTTAGCAATCTTGCGCTGTTCCGAAAGAGAAGGGATAGATATGGTTTCGCTTGATACATTTTTCGAATTCAATCCAAGTTGAGCCGATCCAGTTACTTTTCTAGCAAGTCGTTTTTGCGGTCCTGTGGAATTGATGTCATAGTGCATAAATAAGCCATCGACACCCTTGCCGAAGCGCAATCTATACACATGGTCGCCGCATACATATTTGCCATCACATGGTATGTATGCCGTCTTTCCGATAATCAATCCACCGCCTATGTCATCCTTCGGCATTATCAAATCGTCTTTATCTAGCAAGTCTCTAGCTGAATCTGTCAACTTTGTATCAATAATGGAACCATCCGGAGAAACGCTCCCCATGTCCATGACGACGTAGTGGCCGTTTTCACTCAATTCAGACGTAAACGATTTACCAACAAATAAATTTGTGAGTTCGCCTAACGTTTTCTCATCCCAATCAGGGAAATCAGACTCATCGTCAGCCTTGAACTGCAACTTTGGTCGTTTTGCTTCGTTCTCCTCCTCTCCCCGTAGCACCAGCCGCCGTAGCATCGACTCCACTTTGTCAACAACAGCCTTCTTCTCGTCCTCGATATGATTAAGCTCACCCCGCACGGCCTCGAGGTCGACGGGTTCCTCTTCCTCGTACGTATCCACGTAGCGCGGAATGTTTAGATTCCAGTCGTTCGCTTCGATCTCTGACATGTCCGCCACATGGGCGAACTTCTCGATGTCCTCGCGCTTCACGTAGGCATCCACAATCTTCTGAATGTGCTCGTCCTCAAGCGTGTTCTGGTTCTTGCCGGGCTTGAACTCCTTGCTCGCGTCGATGAACAGCACGTTGCTACTATTGCCGTTGCGCTTGGACTTCAGCACCAGCAGGCACACGGGGATGCTCGTGCCGTGGAACAGGTTCGGCGCGAGGCCGATCACGGCGTCGAGACGGTTCAGGTCGCGAACGATGTACTTGCGGATGACCGCCTCAGCGCCGCCGCGGAACAGCACGCCATGGGGCAGCAGGACGGCCACGCGCCCGTCGTCATCGTCCATGTGATAGATCATGTGCTCGACGAAGGCATAGTCGGCGTGGGACTTCGGCGGCAGCTTCCCCGCGCCCGAATACCTCGGGTCATCCAGCAAGGCGGGGTTGCCGTCGTACTTCAGCGAGTACGGTGGGTTGCAGACCTGCACCGTCATCTTCACGTCGCCGTACTTGTCCTCGCGCAGCGTATCGCCCTTGTAAATGTCGAAGTTCTGGTAATCCACGCCGTGCATCAGCATGTTCATGCGCGCGAGGTTGTACGTGGTGGCGTTGTTCTCTTGCCCGTAGAAGTGCCCAACGCGTCCCGTCGTGAGGTGCTTCTGCACCTCAAGCAGCATGGACGCCGAGCCGCACGTGCAGTCGCCCACCGTCTTCGCCTCGTCCAAGCCGACGGTCGCCAACGTCGCCACCAGCTTCGACGGTCCTGTTGGCGTGAAGAACTCGCCGCTCTTCTTGCCGGCGTCCGAGGCGAACAGCCCGATGAGGATCATGTATGCCGTGCCAAGCACGTCGAACTGCGAATCGGACAGCTTGAAATCAATCTCGCTGATTTTCACGATGACCTTGGCGATGAGCGCCGTGCGATCGGCCACGGTATCGCCCAGATCGGGGTCCTGTAGCTTCATATCGTTGAACAGGCCGGAGAATGCCGCCTCGGACGCCTGGCCCATCGTGGAGCCCGTCAGCTCGTTCACCGCGCGCTCGTAATCCTCGACGCTGAACTTGTCGGCGTCGTTCTCGGGACGGACGATTTTGCGGACCAGCTCGCGGAACAGGTTCCCGGGCTTGATGATATAGCCCAGATGCTCGATGGACCACTGCTCGACGATAGGGCGGTAGTTCGCATCGGCGAACGCCTGCTCGTAGCTCAGGCCGTCCTCCTTCAGGATTTCCTCCATATATTCTTCGGTGCGCTCCGACAGGTAGCTGTAGAAAATCGTCCCGAGGATGTAGTTACGGAACTTGGTGGAATCCATGTTTCCGCGCAAATCGTTCGCAATGGCCCAGAGCTTCTGGGATAGCTCGTTCGCCTGCGCCTGATACTTTGTGGAATCAATCATGCCGCTTACTCTCCTTCTGCCCTATAGCGGTTGTAGGTGTCGATGACGAATCCCTTGATGATATTCGTCATCGTCGTGATCTCCAGAAGTCCCTTACGATATGCGGTCAGCTTCTTGCGGACGGCCTCCTCTGAGAAGTTCCCGTTGAAGGTGTACTCCGAGAAGATGTCCTGCACGTCCGTCGCCTCAAGACCGTTTTCATGGGCGAACGTCTCGATCTCGGCCTTGAGGCTCTCGCACTCGAACTGCTCGTAAGCCTGCTGTACGTCGGCGTCTTCCGGCAAGTCGTAGAAGCGCGTTCGGATGAACGCCTCCATGATGTCCTTCCTTGCACGTAGGGCGTCGTTGTCCGAACGCTCAATCTCGCGCATGACAAGGTCGATGTCGCGATCGAGGTTCGCTTCGCTTTTGCGGGCTTTGTGCGCCGACTTCAGCAAGCTTAGGATGTACATCACGTTGATACGGTCGGTACGGACTAGCTCCACGTCGAAATCCACGTCGACGGGCACGGGGACCTTCGGGTTGCGTTTCTTCGACTCGTCGTAATAATACAAATACCAGCTTTTGAAGCCCTCGTATTCCTCCTCGCCGAGAGCCACGGCCAAATCCGCCCACTCGAACTTGCCGAACGTCTTCAGCGTCGCTAGTGTGCCTGAAAGCGAGCGGAACGCGAGGATGAACTGGCGGATGTCATCCTCGCTCTGAAGCTGCCCTGCGTCGTCCACGGTCTGTGCGATCTTGCGGAGGACGGGCACCTGATTCATCCACTTGTTCATGTAATACTCATAGCTTTCGAGCAGATACTCGTTCGGGTCGCCGTCGCCGGAGAACAGCCGCAGAGCATCGTCCTGCGCACGCTTGATATTGCGGTAGGAAACAATCTGTCCGAACTGCTTCGTCACCTTGTCAACTCGGTTCGTACGGCTGTACGCCTGCACCAGGGTGTGCCAGATGAGGTTCTTGTCCAAATAAAGAGTGTTCAACGGCTTCGCGTCGAATCCCGTCAGCATCATATTGACCACCAGCAGGATGTCCACCTGCGGCAGATCCTTCTGCTTCATGCGGCGCGTGATGTCCTTGCGGTATGCATCGAAGGAATCCAGACCGAATGCCGTGCCGAACATCGCGTTGTAGTCATTCATGCAGCGCTCCAGCAGCTCCTGCGAGTGCTCGTCGCCGCCCTCGTCCATGTCGCCGTTGGGCTGATACGTGAAGATGGCGGCCACGCGATACCGTTTGTCGTCATCTCTCATCTCATTCAGCGCCTTGAACGCGTCGTAGTACTTGCCTAGCGTCTTGATGGTGTCCACCGCGAACAGCGCCGTGTATACGTCCTTGCCCTGCGGGTGGGCATGCTGCTCGTGATGCTCAAAGATGTCCTCGGTCACCAAGTGGATACGCTCATCGTTGTGATACAGCGACTCCAAATCGAGGTTGTGGCGTCGGCAATAATCAGGGTCGCCCAGCTGCTCGGGATCGATGCCATTCGCGGCAATATGCTTGGCGAAAATCGTACGTTGGTACTCGACCGAGAAGCGCAAAACGTTTCCGTCCGCAATCGCGTCTTTAATCATGTAGCGATGCAGGCAGGCATCTAGCTTGGGCCCAGCGTAGAACACATCCGCGGTCGTCTTGCCATCCCTGCCGCGATTCGCCTCAAAAATGGGCGTGCCTGTAAAGCCGATATAGTTCGCATTGTTGAAATGGCGCTCGATGTCTCCGTGCATCTTGCCAAACTGGCTGCGATGGCACTCGTCGATGATAAACACAACCTTCTTGTCACGGTACGAATCCATCAGCGACTCATATCGTTTGTTCCTGATGGCGTTCGCCATCTTCTGAATCGTCGTCACAATGAGCTTATGGTCGTCCTGCTTCAGCTGCCTGACCAGTACGGCGGTGGAATCGGAGCCATCCACGCAGTCTTTCTCAAACGAGTTGTACTCGTCCACGGTCTGGTCGTCCAGATCCTTGCGGTCAATCAGGAAGATGACCTTGTCCACACGCGGCTCGTCACGCAGAAGCTGGGCCAACTTAAACGAAGTCAGCGTCTTACCCGAGCCCGTGCACGCGAAGACATAGCCGTTCTTGTTGGAATCCAGCACGCGGCGCTTCGCGGCCTTCACCGCGTAAATCTGATACGGGCGCATGACCATCAGGATAGGCTCAGTGGTCTTGACGACCATGTACTTGTCGAGCATCTCCGTAAGCGTCGAGCGACGCAGGAACTCTGCCGTGAATTCGTCCAACTTGTTGATTCGTGTGTTCTTGTCGTCCGTCCAGAAGAACACGAGGCTCTTCAGAATCGGATTGTAGGAGCCGCCGTCCATCTCGTTCTCGTTACAGAAGTACTTTGTCTGCACGGAATTCGACACCACGAACAGCTGCAAATAATGAAACAGTCCCTTGAATGAGAACTTGCGATAGCGGTTAATCTGGTTGATCGCCTCGTTAATTTCGACACCGGGGCGCTTCAGCTCGATTTGCACCGTTGGCAGGCCGTTGATGAGAATCGTCACATCGTAGCGGTTCTTATAGACGACATCGTCCTTGTGTGCCTTGTCCATCGTTACCTGATGCGTCACCTGATAGATGTTCCGGTCGATGTCGGAGCTGAAGAAAGCCAAATACACTGTCTTCCCGTTATCCAGCGTTAGCACGTACTTATCGCGAATGATTTTCGCAGACTCGTAGACGCTGTGGTTGTTGACATGAATCATCACACGTTCGAACTCAGCATCTGAGAACGTTGCCTTGCCCTTCGCCTCGGTCAGCTTCTCGGCATTGAACGCCGCGAGCTGCTTGCGAAAATTCGCCACGACGTCGTCGTAGTTATACATCTGAACAAACTCATAACCGATCTTCTCGAGCCTGTCGATGAATAGGTTTTCGGCATCGTATTCGGAGACGTGTGCCATCTGTCTGTTTCCCTCCCTGCTTACCACTCATGGTTCGTGATGTACTCGTCAGCCGCCAGACGGAAGAACGCGCTTAGGCTCAGCCCGTAGCCTTCGCGGCAGCTGTCAGGCGCTCCTTGCTGCTTTTCGTCATGGACACCAGTGATGTGGCACGCGTTTCGCACGCCGTGGTTCCAGCGAACGCGTCGGCTTCTTTCCAACTGTGCTTCTTGGCGGCATCAGCCTCGAATGGGTCGAGCATAGCCGTTATATCCTGCTTCTTGGCCATATGCAGCCTCCTCTTTACCGCCTCGCATTAGATACTCATTATCTAACAAGTAACTAATGAGTATCTCATCTCAGTCTTGTTCTACTTCAGCTTTACCCGCTCGAACAGCAGACCAGCGGGCGTTCTCGCCTTGGCGCACATCGTACGTACGGTCCTGGCTGCTTGGCCATGGCCGTCCACGGCGACGGCGGAGCGCTTGAACCCTGTGCCTGCGGTTGCCTCGGACTGCGGCAGCATGACGAGACGTTACGCGCCCAAGGGCTGAAAATAGCTTAAAACGGCAAATTTAGGCCTTCTAGGCCATAAGAACGGAAAAGGAGTGCCTACATTGCGCTCTTTAATCTATAAACAAGCTCAAACTTGTTCCTGAAGAAGATTAGTCCAACGCTTCCTATTTTGTTTTGTGGAGCTAGCCGGATTCGAACCGGCGACCCTCTGCTTGCAAAGCAGATGCGCTACCAGCTGCGCCATAGCCCCGTA
>NZ_JBVPQK010000100.1:0-8454 GCF_058197115.1 Bifidobacterium sp. POST2/T3 (B1) | reverse complement strand
CTCTCCAATGCTTCACCGTGCCAAGCACGAACGACCTTGCGGCCGCCGACCCATTGATGGGCTGAGACTCCAGATAGATTCACGCACAAATGCGCAAACCAAGTGTTTATTAAACCACATGTGCCCGACCTGCCAGAGGAGAGTGTTGTGATATATTCATACCAACGGTCGGTATGAAATTGAGGCAAGAATGGCAGCCTCACCAACCAATCGACGACGGCTCATCATCGTCGACCTGAGAGGAAAACGACCATGGCCCGCAACGCACACCCTGAGCTGACGCAGGAACGAATCATCAAAGCCGCAACCGGGCTCTTCACCAGCCGGGGCTACGACAAAACCAGCATGCAGGACATCATCGATGCGACCGGAGGCTTGAGCAAGGGAGCCGTCTACCATCACTTCCAGTCCAAGGAAGACCTCTTTGATGCTGTGGCCGATAGGTTGATGAGGACCATGAGCGAGACAACCAACAAGACCCGACCCCGGACGGAACAAGGCACGGCATTGGAGCAGCTGCAGTCGCTCTTCTCCCCCGGGCGAGCGCAAAAGAGACTGGAGGCCGCGGAGCTGATGTTCCGCAAATTCAATCCAAAGGCTAATCCCAAGATGATCGGCATGGAATTCACCGCCATGGTGGACGAGCGGGACGACTTTGTCGATCTCTTGAAACAAGGCAATCAGGACGGCTCACTGCACGTGGACCACGTCAAACAAGCCGCGGAGATTCTCCGCTTGCTGGCCAACATGTGGCTGCTGCCTTTCTTTCGCCGTGGTACGCAGGCTGAACTACGCACCAGAGCCGCCTGTTTCTTCACGATCATGCAAAGCTTGGGTATCCCCCTGCAAGACCAGGGATTCTCCGACTCGCTGGCATCCTTCGGTACCGACACCAAAGGCAACAACAAGGCAAAGACTGAAAGCGAAGGCGGTATATGAACCCGCCCGCTAGCGACCAAACCTCAAACATGGACCACTCCAAGGGCAAGGGACTGCTGACACTGCCATTCATTGCTCTTCTGACGACTGAGATCCTCTCCAATCTAGGGCAAACATGCTTGGTCTTCGCCCTCCCGCTTCACCTGCTCAACATCTCAGGATCGGCATCACTTTATGGCATGGCATCTGCTCTGGCAGTCCTTCCATCCATTCTCCTGACCCCCCTGGGCGGAGCTCTGGCCGACCGGTTGCACAAGCAGTCCACCATGGCAGTCCTGGACGTTCTGTCGGCATTGACAGCACTCTTGTACATCCTGATCAGCCGCAAGATCGACCCGGTTTTTTTGACCGTGGCCTGCATGATGCTGGTCAATGCCTATAGGGCCTGTTACAGCCCAACGGTGCAAGCAGCCCTCCACTGCCTGGTAGACAGAAAAGACCTAACCCGCGCATCAGCCATGGTTTCCCAGGCGATCTCCCTCGTAGGAATGATCGGACCAGTATTGGCCGGCATGGTCATGGGCTTCTTCGGAATCATGCAAGTAGTCGGGGTTGCCGCCTTGGTCTGTCTTCTTTCTGCCGTCTGGATCAGAATTGCCGTCAGGATTCCTGAACCAGCACAGGGCACCTCCCAAGGTCCGAGAGCACTGGTGAGCCATCTGGTCGCGGACACCAAAGCTGCTGCACAATTTCTGGTCAGGCATGGCAACCTCAAAGTGGTCATAGGACTCAGTCTGGCGGCCAACTTGATCTTTGCCTCCTACGTCAACGTGGCACTACCGTATATGGTCACTCGTACGCTGGGTCTGAACAATGCCATGCAGGGGCTGGCCGAAGGAATACTGGCCTGCGGGAGCCTGCTTGGAGCCATCTTGGTGTCCATCCGCCCAACCTGGTTCTATCTGCAACGGATACCCATGCTGCTTTCGGGCAGCGCCCTGGTCCTCCTGCCCATTGCCGCAGGGCTGCTTCTGCATTTGCCTACTCATGTCCTCTTCGCCCTGGTCACCGGGTGCATGGCTCTGGCTGCGGGAGTGGTGCAGACGGTCAACATCACCTCCCTTTCCTATGAGCAGATTCATACCCCTGTAGGGCTGATAGGCAAGGTGATAGGACTGACCAACAGCCTATGCATGTGCGCGATTCCACTGGGGCAGGCCGCCTTCGGCCCGCTGATCGACCACTGCCCCATGACCCTGATCATCGCTGGGGTGGTCACGGTGACACTGCTGACATGTGTGATTGCCAGGCTTGCCATGAATCCGGACGAATAAATGGCATGGCATATGCCCTTTTTTGAATGCCGCGCCGGCGCTTTTCGACATTGACGACCAAAGGTCCATTACTTAGCGACGTAGACACATAAGCATCTCAATAAGGCTGACAGGCCTTACTTTGTTGAGGGTACTGTCTTGCAAATCTTCTGAGTGAAGGCTTCGCGGCGTTCAGGTGTATCAACCTTCGAGTCTATGCGGCCCAGAATGCTGGCCCCGGTGAATTTGATACCGCAGAATTTCAGGATGGAGTACTTCCATCGGGTCACGGTTGAGCCATACATCTTGGAGACGAAGGCCGGCCCATGGCTGCTGCTGATAATTTGCGCCGTCTTGCCTCTGAGCAGCCCCTCCGATTTAAGGCTGCTTTCATACCGGTATGCAAATTGTGGCGTGAGTACCCTATCTAACCAGCCCTTGAGGATGGCCGGTTCACCTGCCCACCAAATGGGGAAGACAAAGACCAGATGATCGGCTCGGGCGACCATGCTTTGATAACGCTTAGGTGCTGATTCGTCTTCCATGTGCTTGACATAGCCGTAGCGAAGCACCGGGTCGAAGTCTTCCTGGCTGAGGTCGATCATTTCGACCGTGTGGCCTTTACGCCGGGCAGCTTGTGCATAAGCCTGGGCGTTGGTACGGCTGAAACTACCTTCATAGGGTGATCCTTGAATAACGAGTATGTTCATATCGTTTACTTCTTCAGTTATGCTGCATCTGGCTTAGGCGCTATCGAAAACCTCTGCCGACTCTATTATCTAGAATAATTTAATATTTGGTAGATTATCATAAGCAAAACTGTTGACAGAAAGATGATATGAATGCAGGAAAACTACCCGATCATACTGGGGTCGGAACTGACAGGAGCGACCAGGGTGGCGCGGGTGCGGGTGAGGCGTGAGACCATGAGACCGACACAGGCATAGGCCAGAGCGAACAGGGCAACCACGATCAGCGGAAGACCCCAAGAGGTCAGACCTGCTGCACGTGAATCCATGATTGATTGGACAGCGGTGTTGTACCACCAGCCAGGAGTCAATTTGCCGATGGTCTGCATGACCGGAGGCAGGGGGCCTCCCGAACTTGACCCGGAGGTGAACATAACCACCAAGCCGAAGATGACCCCTACCGAGTTTATGAGAGAAGAGGAAGGATTGAACTGAGCAAGCATGAATCCAAAGGAGGCCGCCGACACAGCAAATATCAGCATGACGAAAAAGCTCAGCAGCACCCTCCCCCAGCCAAGCGAAGCCAAAGACACCCCTGACGTCGCCATGCTGAAGGCGACGAGTGCCACGTAATATATCCAGGAGAAGCCTGCCAGGATGAGGGCTGCCGTGAGCTCCTGTCCGTTCAGGCTGCTTGAACGCATTGGAGAGGCAAGCAGGCGTCGATGTCGGTCCGGAGAGCTGAAGGCTCCGAAAAGCGTCGCAACACAGACCGTCAGCGCTGTCATCAAGGGAAAGGCAGCCAGGCCGACGGTGGTGGCGAAACCTTCCAAGAGGGCGCCATGGTCATCATCCTTTGGGCTGGTATGGATGCCCACATGTGGCTGGTTGCTGGCATAGTGCGATACTGCATAGGCAGCCGCATCCTTGATCGCAGCAGACGAATGCAGCTCCATGGGACCGTTTTGGCCCAGATCTGGCAGCAGAGCAGTACGAAGAGCATCGAAATAACTGTCCACCTGCAGTTGTGCCAAACTGCCGCGGCTGGAATTATAGGAGGCAGCTGTTTCAACTTTAGGGAAACCAGGGGCTTTGCTACCGCTGTGAGCTTGAGCAGCAGTATTTTCAAGCGCATCAAGAAAGCGTTGGCCATATCCCGCTGGAATGATGACGGTCAAATCGCTTTTGCCGGATACGTTGGCATCCTGCAGGGCCTGGGGTCTATCTTCGACTGTCACCAGTTGGGCCGACTTGCCCAGATACCGCTCCAGACCTTGGCCCAGCTCACAACCAACCTGGTTGCCGTGGTCCCTGTTAATAACGACTATTTTCGCCTTCGCGGGTTCAAAGCGACCAACCGAGCTTGAGGCATTGGCACGTACCGCGGCCTGCATGTTCGTGGAACCGATGACAATCATGATCAGGCTCATGCCCACCAGATACAAGAGGAGGTAGAACTTATGCGCCCAGATGACGCGCAGTGCTGTTTTACAAGTATTCATAACGTTGTTTCCTTAGGAACAGACCACAAATGGCTAGGAAGACGGCGGCCATGATAGCCAGGATGCCGCAGGTGCGGGCAAAGGGTTCCAGGCTGTCGTAATAGACGATGTCGTAGAAGAGGTTGGAGACCTGCTTGACCGGGTTGATCAGGTGGAGGATTGGAGCATGCTCCTGGATGGCGTTATTAAGGTCCATAGCCAGGCTGCCGTAGAGGCCGATAAAGGCACTCAGCGTACAGTCGATGCCTATGACCAAACCAACCTTCGTTTCGGTGGAAAGTTTAGGGATCGCTCCCATCATAGAGCCGAAAGCGGTAGCCATAAAGGTGCCCACGGCGATGGCTACGAAAGCTATCGGGTCACGACCACCGGTTTGTACGCCGCAGACTGTGCGGACGAAGATGTAGGCAACCAGAAGGCTGACTGCGGAGAAGAGCCAGGAGGCCAGGAAGGCGCCCGCTGCCTGCCGCCACTTGGAGCTGGGAGAACTGGCCCGTCGGGCTCCCAGGGCTGAAAGGTTGGGCTGAGTCCTGGCAATCATCTCTGCTGCGGTGCTGGCGCCGATAAGGCAGGCCATAGCGAGCACTGCAAAGAAGTAAGGTGCGGTCATCGAAGGATTGATATGGGTCAGACGGATTTGCTTAGTGTAGGTCTGTTGGTCGGAATGCAGCAGTATTTGAGTATTTGGCAAGGCCAAGGTTGAGCTTGCCGAGTTAGCCTGATTGAAGCTGACTAGCGAGGCGGAGAGAATAGAGACCGTTATGCCTTCTGAGGCAGTTGAGTCGGTTTGGATGTTGGCGGCTTCACGATCGGACAGGACCATGTTGACCCGTCCGTCAGAACCAGCGTACAGGTAGCCGATGTCCTTCTGACTATCCAGACGTGTGTCTGCTTCGGCCCTGGAAGCCACTGTCGTCGGGATAAGCAGCTGAGTGTCATCGGACCCGGCCTTGGGTTTCTTCGATAGTGATGAAACCAATTCGTCAGCACCCAGGCTGGCTTTCCAGTTGGCGTCAGAGACAATGGCGAAATGTTGCGCCTCGGCAGTGTAACCGTCTTGTAGGTTGCCCATGATGCCCAGCATCAGAGCGGCCAATATGACTGGAAAGGCCAGTACCCAGAAGAGGGAGGAGGTATTGCGTATCGAGGTCTTGACGTTGATCAGGAATGAGTTCCACATAGATATGTACTCCTTACGGCAATTGAGCCTAGGGACCGCGCTCAGTCGCGTAGTTCCTTGCCGGTCAGTTCCAGAAACACGTCGTTCAGGGATGGCGGACGGCTGGTCAGGTGGCCGTAGCTGGTCTGGGTGGATTCCAGGACCGTCAGCACATCCTGCAAGTTGTGCTCGCCCTGCCGGCAGTGGATAACCAATTCCTTGCCGTCATAATCGACGGACTGGGCCAGAGGCAGAGCACGGATCTTGGCCAGTGTAGACTCCTTCAAATCCAGTGTCTCGACAGTGACCTGCTCGCCGGCCTGGACCATGCCCTTGAGCTCCTCAGCAGTGCCTAGGGCAATCTGTCGGCCGTGGTCCATGATCATGATGCGCGTGCAAATCTGCTCCACCTCCTCCATGTAATGGCTGGTGTAAACTACGGTGGCCCCCTGGGCGTTCAGCCGCTCGATACCTTCCAGGATGGCGTTGCGGCTCTGGGGATCCACGGCGACGGTGGGCTCGTCAAAGAAGATGAGGTCGGGCTGATGGGCGATGCCACAGGCGATGTTGAGCCTGCGCAACAGACCGCCCGACAGCTTGCCGGGGCGGAACCTGCGGAAGTCACCCAGCCCCACGAAGTCAATAGCCTGCTCAACCAGATCCTTGCGGTCGGCCTTCTTGGGCACATAGAGGGAGCAAAAATAGTCGATGTTCTCCTGCACGTTCAGTTCGTTGAAAACAGCCACATTCTGTGGAACCACGCCGATATGACTTTTGAGGTCATAGGAGTTCGGGGTCATCTCCTGCCCGAATATCCGAACCGTCCCCGATTCAAAGCTGAGCAGGGCCAGTATGCAGTTGATGGCGGTTGACTTGCCTGAACCATTGGGACCAAGCAGTCCGAAAACTTCGCCTCGATTGACTTCCATGTCGAAGTGGTCCAAGGCCACCATGTCACCGTAGCGCTTCACCAATGCATTGACCTTCAAGGCCGGCTCTTGCTCACGTGAACTGTTCATGATTCCATCATCCCAGCTACAACTGGCCCAACACCATGACAGCCGTCATCAATGTTGTGGATGCTCAAATCAGACCAATGACATTTGTCATGGGTAGTCCTGCCTTCGGATAGGCTCAGGAACGGGTAGCCCGCCAATTACTATTTGAGACAATAGGGCAACAGGGCGAGGAGACATTCATGGGCAGGATAGCTGGCTGGCTGGTCCTGCTTGGTCTGGGGACCTTATGCGGATCATGGTATGGTTCAGAGATTTCAGGAATCCTGATCGCAGGCCTCTTGGCCTCAGTAGCCGCAGGAGCCCTGTGCGAATGGCTGTTGCCAGCGCCGGGTTCCATGTGGGGTGGCGCTCTGGTGTCGCTTTTGGCAACGTTTATACCATACTGGCTTTTCTTCTTGCCAGCGCTGGCTTTTGAGGCGGGGGTCGGACTCGGAAGCATGGTCCCGGCTACCGGGTCAGTCGGTATGAAGGTCCCCCAGACCAAGGACTCTGGGCTGGTCTGGCCCAGGCTGCTCTTAGCCTTGCTGCCGGCATTCTTTTGGCTGATACCTGGCATGGCCGACCTCATACAGTTCAGAGGCCTCCCCCAACGCTATGCCCTGCTGGCTTTATTGACCTCAGCACTGGCGCAAGGCGGCGGACTGACGTGCGCGCACTTGGCCGTAGCCAAGGGTCGTGTATGGCAGATTGAAGACACCGAGCGCTACAGGATCCGCCAACTGCATGGCCGCATCAGCGACCTGGACGAGGAGAGGGCCCAAGCAACACGGATGGCGCACTTATCCGAGCGGACCCGGATTGCCCGAGATATTCATGACAATGTAGGCCACCTACTCACTCGAGCCATCATGCAGACCCAGGCTGGCCGGGTGGTTGCTCAGAGCAAAGGCGATCAGAGTACCGAACAAGTCTTTGATAGTGTCGGAAAGACTTTAGACGAAGCAATGACCACAATTCGTCGTTCGGTGCATGACTTGGAGGATGAGGGCACCGACTTCGCATCCCAGATGGAGGATGCCAGCTCCGAGGCTTCTATGGGGCGGCTACAGGTCGATCTGAACAACGGCATTAAGACAGCGCCTGCACCGGTGTGCCGTTGCCTGGCCAGCATTGTTCGTGAGGCCCTTACCAATACGGTCCGCCACTCTTCGGCCAAGTCGGCACAGGTCATTCTGCGCGACCTGCCGGCCTTCTGGCAGATGGTGGTTCAAGACGACGGCGGAATTCAGCACTCGCAACCTGACAGCTCGCGTCATAAGAAACCAGAGCTCCAGCGCGGCATGGGGCTGGCCGATATAGAGGCCAGGGCCAGAGCCCTGGGCGGCACAACCAACAGCGGACCCAACCGAAAAGGATGGAAGGTCTTCGTATCCTTGCCAAAGGAGCCCTGGTTCAACCGCAGTGCAACTGAGCACGTAGAGGATAGGAAGGTAATGGCATGAAAGTCGCTATCGCTGATGACGATCCGATCGTCTGCTCGTCCCTGTCAACAATTTTGACGGCAACCGGCGCTGCAGACGTGCTCTGGACTGCCAATGACGGTCAGTCAACCCTGGATTGTTACCAGGCAGCTGATGGGAGGCCTGACGTGCTGCTGCTTGATGTGCAGATGCCTGGCATGGATGGCCTGGAGGCGGCGGAGCGCATCATCGCCATGGATTCGACTGCACGAGTGCTCTTTCTAACCACCTTTGCTGACAAGGAGTATATTTCCCGCGCCCTGGCCTTGGGTGCCAAGGGCTATGTCATCAAGCAGGACGTGGCTTCAGTGGTGCCGGCCCTGCAAGCCGTCATGGCGGGACAGACGGTTCTTGGAGCTGAAGCAGTGGCTAATCTGTCACTCGGCAAGCAAGAGGAGCAGACGCAAAAAGATCCAGCCGACCCTCGCCCCAG
>NZ_JBVPQK010000099.1:0-8466 GCF_058197115.1 Bifidobacterium sp. POST2/T3 (B1) | reverse complement strand
GAGGAATGGACCTGGTTCAAGGATGCCTCCGAAGACTTCTTTGCCCAGGTCGGTGATGCCGGCGGCGCCCAGGCCCAGGGGCCCTACGATCACGACCATCCACAGGTCGCCGCCCTGCCCCACCAGGACAATTTCGTCTGCATTCAGCCAGAATCACGCGGTCAGCGCGCGGTCTGGGTCCGCAAGGACCAAACAGAATGAAGGCCGGTTCAAGCCAGGACGATCACCTGATCTTCCCTGACTTTTTGGGCCGCCCTGTAGAGGAGGCAGCCCGGATGCTTCTGGGTTGCCTGATCATCCGGGACTATGAGTCGGAGGGGAAACAGGCCTGGGTTCGGATCGTGGAAACCGAAGCCTACGATCAAAATGATCCGGCCAGCCATGCCTACCATGGACGGTCGGCCCGCAACGATGCCCTTTTCGGTCCCAGCGGACACATGTATGTCTACTTCACTTATGGAATGCACTACTGCATGAACATCTCCTGCCAGGATGACGGATTCGGTGCCGGCGTGCTGATTCGAGCCTGCCAGCCAGTGCAGGGTCTGGACCTTCTGCGCAGCCACAGGCACGGCCATCACCCGGACCGGGAACTGACCAACGGTCCCGCCAAGGTCTGCCAGGCCTTGGACATCGACAAGCGCAACTATGGCCATGACCTCAGAAAACCGCCCATCCGCCTGTCCACCGCCAGTCTGGACCGGGACGAGACCGTCACGGCAACCCCCCGAATAGGCATATCCCACGCCAAGGAGACCCTACGGAGGTTCGTCATCACCGGCAACCCCTACCTGTCGCGATGATTAGGCGAAGAACCTGCACTTCTGGCCTGTACAGCTTAAGGAGTGACTTATTGCTCGATGAAGCGGGATTCGACACAGCTCTGAAAGCGAACAAGCGAGAGAATGACAGCGGCCAGCAGAGCGATGATCAGCATGCCTATAAAACTGCCGGTCACCGGATCCAGTCCAAACGCTGTTGAGAAAGCCTTGAAAGCCCAGGTGGATGCCGTAAAACCAAGGCTGGTGGTGGCCGAGAAGACCCCCATGACCAAGGGATAGCGTCTGTGCGGAGTCAGGTTGGATAGGAGGAAGGGGCAGGTGGCCATGTTGATGGCACTGCCCGAACCAACCAAGAAGGCCGATAGGCAGACCAGCGTGAAGGAGCGGGTGGTCAGGAAGAGCAGGGCGCCCAGGGCCATCAGCAGGAAGGCGACCGGAATGGTCCATTGCCGGCAGACCCGCTTGATGCCGTTGATACTAAGCCCGATCACGACCGAGGAACCCGTGTTGAACATCAAGGCCACCCCTGCTGCACTGGTGCCGCCCAAACCGTACTTGGCTATGTAGACTGCGAGCTTGTTGTACAGGACCGCGACCAGGAAAATGCTCAGAAAACCGATGAGAATACAAGAAATGGTAGCCCACCAGCATTGTCTGCCCTTCTGCGAGGGGACTGTTTGAGGCTCTGTGGCCTTTTCCGACTCCTCCTCGACTGCACCGACTCCGGGGACCATGAAGACGACCAAAACCAAGGCAGGCAAGGCCAGGAAATAGAGCCAATAGTTGTGCAGCCACCCTCCCTTGGCCAGGACACCGCCCAAGGCAAGGACCAGCATGGAAGAGCCGTCCTGAACAGCCAGGACCAGCCCCATCAGCGCCGCCAACTGCTTCCCGCGGAAGAACCTGGCCGACAGGCTGGGGAGAACTGTAGTGGCGATGCCCACGCCGAATCCGACAACCAAGGCAAACAAGAGCAGCTGGCTTACACTACTATGCACCAAAAGGGGCATCAAGCCGCCCAGGGCGACACACAGACAACTGATGCAGGCAGCGGTTCTGAAACTCATTCTGGTCAAGAGCTGACCGAATAAAAGGGCTGAAACTATGGCCGCCGAAGAGCCAATGGAAACCACCGACTCAACGGTGGAAGGATCAGCACGAGGAAAGGATGCCTGAATGGCCGCCACGGAAGGAGAGATGATGGAGTCAAACCGCGACATGATAGCCAAGGCCATGATCCCGACCAGAATCCCAAGGTTCCGTCTGGTCAATATCCCTGTGTCCTTGGACTTAGACGCGCACGGCTCCGGTTCCACCGTTGCTGCCTCCCTCTCAATGTCAGCGGCACCATTCCTGGTTGATGGTGGGTAGTCTACTCCAGCAGCAGGGCCATGCCAACCAAAACAACCAGGAAAAGCAGATTAAGTGATGTATAGATCTTCAGGTAATCGCCTTTCTTGCTCGGATACTGCTTGACCACAGCTTTGTAGGAGATCAGCGAGGCCATTGAAGCGACCAGGGTTCCGAGCCCGCCCAGGTTGGTGCCCAGAATAATTGAGCGCCAGGCTGTCGAAAAACCTGAGACCAGGAGTGCTGTGGGCACATTGCTGATGACCTGGCTGCACAGGACCGAGGTAATCAAAGGGTGGATATTGACCAGGCCGCTGACCAGGTTATAAAACTGGGGAATCCTCCTGGCATTGCCTATGAAAATGAAGAAAGCCACGAAGGTCAGCAGCAGACCCCAGTCCACATGCAGAAAGACCCGCCTGTCGCAGATCAGAAAGGTCACAACCACCACCAGGACCATGGTCCACTGGGGAATCAGCTTGGCCACACCAAGCAGGCAGACAAGAAAGAGAAGAAGGTAGATGGCGATGCGCCATCCGCTGGACCGTTGCATCTCCTTGACCTGAGGCTGTATCCCCTCCTCCCTGGGCGCTAGAATGCTGTGACGAATCTCTTGTGCATCCATGCCCTCGAACTTATCCAAATGCTGATTCCTGAAGGCGAACCAGCAGCACAGGAAGAGCATCAGGGCCGCCACCAGAGCGTAAGGCGCCATAAGGAGGAGGAACTCCCCAGTAGGCATCTCGGAGCGGGCCTTGAGGTATAAGTTGTGAGCATTGCCAATCGGCGTCAGCATGCTGCCCACATTGGCACCCAGGGTCATCAGGGTGACGATCAGCAGAGCATGGCTTTCCAGACCGGCCATGATGAGCACAGCAATGGCGAAGGGCACGAAAGTAACCAGGGCTACATCGTTCGTGATGAACATACTGGAGAAGAAAGGCAGCGAAACCAGGACCAAGGCCAGGCCTCGCACCGAGCGGACGCGACTCAGCAGACCGGCACCAATGGCATGGAAGACCCCAATCCGCTGAAATCCGCAGACCACCATCATCAGGGATCCCAGCTGAGTGAGGGTATTGACGTGGATGTAGCCCAGATACTGCCGGTCGGGAGGAATGAGGATGCAGGATACGAGAGCGATGACTGCCGCGACGACCAGGACGGTCTCGTTTTTTAGCAGTCCGATCACCCGATGTTGCATGGTCACCTCCGGCGAACGAATTCCCCACTTAGTTTACGCGCCCGCCCATGGCTTACAGGACCTCTGCTGACGCTATTTTCCGCTCCTGAACCCGGGGTCGGGACACTCGGCGCTACTGACGGCTAGTCTGTCTGGCCCCGACTTTTGACCCTTGTCGGATAGTCACAGAGTCGGATGCCCATTAAACATGAACAGGGGTCCTGCGAATAGGTTGCACCCGCAGGACCCCTGTCAGATGGCAATATTACTTGTCATCCATTCGTTCCGGATCGGGAATCAGGTAGGACAGGGCCAGGGCAATCAGCACCAGCACTCCGCCTCCGATCATGGCGGCAACATATCCAGCGCGGGCTCCCCCGGACGCCGCCAGGCCGCTCATGAATGCGTAGAGGACCGCATAGCTCAGGCCTGAGCCCAGGTTGAAGGCTCCGGCGTTGAGTCCCGGCAGGTACCCGGTATTGTCCGCAGGAGACAGGACCACGCCCAACCCATTGAGCATGATGTTGGCCGTCCCTGCATAGGAGACGCCCAGAATCAGGGAGAGGGCCACCAGGCTCCAGATACTGGGAACCAGGCAGACGTAGATGCCGAAGACCAGTCCCAGCACGCTGACTAGCTGACCGACTCTCAGAACCTTGATGTAGCCAAAGCGCGAGGCCAGCATCCCGGCAACCGGACCAAAGACCAGACCGACCAGGGCGTAGGGGGTCAGCGTCGCAAAGGAGACGATGCTGGCTTTCAAGCCGACACCGACCTCGCCATCCTGGGCAAGGGCCGGAACGATCCCATTCATGATGGCGAAGACACCGACCATGGTGGTGAGAGTCGTCAGCAGAAGGCCCCAGGTGCGCCGCTGTCTGAGATAGGTGGTGGTGACCATGGGTGCTGACGTTGTGCTTTCAACTTTCCAGAAGATCGCGAAGAAGACCGCAGCCACCAGGATCTCGACAACCACCAGTAGCCAGCGCGCCTGGGCAAGCTTCTCGACCTCATTGATAGCCAGGTATGCGGCCAGGAAGGCGATGCAGAGGAAGACCACACCTGCCCAGTCCATGCGGGGGCGATCGTCTGCATAGCTCTCGCGGGCGAAGAGGGCCACCAGGAGTACGGCGATCACAGCAATGGCCACCATGAACCAGAAGACCGAGCGGAAACCGAAAGTGCCAGCCAGCCAACCGCCTAAGATGGCGTCCACGCCGCCGATGCCACCGTTGACCGCCGTCAAAACGGCCATGAGCCTGGCGTATCGGGCCTCATCAGTCACCTCGGCATGCAGCATGATCAGGGTCATAGGCACGACCGGACCAGCCACTCCCTGAATGACACGACCAATCATGAGCACCGTCACATTCGGTGCCAGAGCGGAAACCACGCATCCCAGCGCCGTCAGGCTCAGCATGCCCAGCAGCACCTTCTTGCGGCCGGCAAGATCGCCCAGCCGAGGCAGGAAGAGGGAGAAGACCGCGCAGGAGGTGAAGAACACCGTCTGGGTCAGTCCGATGCTGGAGCTACTGGCGTTGAGCTCGTTCCCCATGGTCGTCAGAGCCGGCGAGAGCATGGAGGCGTTGAGCTGGAAGGCGAAGACGGCGGCCATCAGGGCGGTCATCAAGGCGACGATGGAAGAGCCTGAACCGCCAGCGGTTGTGGTGGTGGGCTTGCTAGTCTTGGGTGCGGCCGTGTTCGAAGTCTTCATTGATCTCATCCAATCGCGGTGATGGCCTTGACCACCAGGTCCCAGAATCCCTGGAAGTCCAGTTTGACGGCCACCTGGGTGTGGCAGTCCTCAGCTGAGGGCTCAGGGCCGCGCAGATCGGCCACGGTCATCCCGCAGGTCAGGTCCCCACGCAGCTCCACATCAACCGGGCAACGACGGGTGCTCACAATAGAGGGGTCGATCAGATAGGCCACAGTGCACGGATCATGCACGGGCGGGTCCACGAAGTCCTGGTTATCCTGGTAGGACTTGCGGAAGAAGTCCATCAGCCCGCTTACAAAGTGGGCCAGATCGGTGCCGATGCCCTCTATGCGCTGCTGAACCTCGGGAGTGCACAGGGCCTGATGAGTCAGATCCAGCCCCACCATGGTGACCGGCCAGGGCTCGTTGAAGACGATATGTGCGGCCTCGGGATCCACTTTGATGTTGAATTCAGCGACAGCACTCCAGTTGCCCACATGGTAGCCGCCACCCATGAGCACGACCTCACGGACGCGGTCGACAATGCGGGGTTCCTTGCGGACGGCCATGGCGATGTTGGTCAAGGGTCCGGTGGGGACCAGGGTCACTGTGCCCGGCTCCTCGCGCATGATGGTGTCGATGATCCAATCGACGGCGTGGCCAGGATCCAGGGGCCTAGTAGGTTCAGGCAGCTCGACACCGTCCAGACCAGACTGGCCATGGATGGAGGCGGCCACCTCCTGAGGACGCACCAGCGGCCTATCACATCCGGCGTGGACCGGCACCTGGCGCGCATGAGCCTTCTCCAGCACAGCCCTCGCATTGTAGGTAACCTTGTCCAGACTCTGGTTGCCGCCAACCGTAGTCACTCCGATCAGGTCGATCCGCGGATCACCTACTGCCAGAAGGATAGCCACCGCATCGTCATGACCTGGATCGCAGTCCAGGATGATCTTGCGCGTCGTCATATACTCGCCTACGCCTTTCTCATGGATATGTCCTGGGCCATGGACCATGGCCCAGGACATGATACCCCTGATTGGCATTGAAACGATGTAGGCGCGTTAGGCTGGGTCGGGACCGGATGTGGCGAATCCACCCACTGCCCAGGCCAGTCGATCCCGAAGATCAGGGTCCACCGCAAATAACCCCAATCCATGCACCCCTCGTTTGAGCAACACATTGAACTCGTGCCGAAGATTATCCACAGGGTCCATCTCCTGCTCCGACCGCCGATTGGTCGCCAGCGTGTTGCAACTGAGCTTCGGTTCGAATTCGACCTTTCCATTCCTGTATGTGACCGAGGGCCCGATGATGACTCCCGCATAGTTGAGGTCAAAACCTTGGATGGTGAAGATGGAGCCGACCTCATCAATGGTGAAGGGCAGCTCGGCCCAGGCGATCCGGTGATTTGCAGCAGAGTTTCCCTGCTCCTCATATAGTTCATAATTCCAAGGCATGGCGAATTCACCATCCCCGTCCTGACCCTCTTCGGCCCACACCCATCGGCCCGAATCCTGCTGGTGTAGTACAACCTGCCAATGACGGGAGGAATCCTGTGGGTCCGGGTGATTCTGGCTGCTGTAAGGCCAGTCATAGGTGGCTAGGAGTCGGCAAAGCCCCAAGGAACCCTCGCCTCTTTGCTCCTGGTCCTTTCGGCGAATGAACTTTCTCAAAGTCTTAGGCGAATCGAAAACCTTGATCTTATAAGGACGCTCCCAAGGATCCGGATGCAGTGGGCCAATGGTGCCATCCTTGGCTGTCATCCGATCCAGCCAGGCGCAGGTTGCAGGATCAGCTTGGATACGCATCTGTTGATCCAAATGAACATGACTGACCTGGAAGATATCCTTGCGTACATGCTGACCGTCCCTTGACTTCTCGCGGATGAGCATGGGTTGCGAGAAGGTCTTATCATGCTCGGAACCAGTCAATCCCAGAAGCCGACTTTCCTGAGCATCTACGAACTGGGATCCACGCAAGACCTGTTCCGGGTCGAAGACCACGATGGCTACTTTTGCCCGCCGCAGAATGTCGTAAAGCTGGTTGCTTCCGGAGTAGCTCTGCGACCCTTGCGTCAGCAGCAGGTGCGCCTCGTCAACCAGCACCACATCCGCCTTCGCCTCGACGCTATTCATAGGGTCTGCCGCCCTGCCTGTGGACCGGCCATTTCGATGGGTGTGCTTGCTGAACCGGTTGATGAACTGGACAGCGCCAACAACGCACTGGCCGCGCTTCTTCTGCAGTCCCAGCTTCAGAGCCATTTGGTTGTAGACATTGGCCTGCTCGGCCTGGTTGACAATGATGTAGGAACGCTGTCTGGCATTTGCCGAACGGTTATCGTCCTTACCGTCCAAGTTCCCATAGATGCCATATCTGGCACATATCTGATAGAAGAGATGGCTAAGCAAAACGGTCTTGCCGGTTCCTGACATGCCCTGAACGACAATGACTCGAGTACGGGCTTTATCGTTGATCCGAACCGGGCCTATCGATTCAGTCATCGAGTGGAAACCCTCGCCGGGGTTTTGAATAATGACCGACTCCAGCGCATGCAGAACAGCTACTTCAGCTCGCCGTTGTTCGTCTGTGAGCTTGCGGAAGGGCGAGGCCTTGAACAGGGCGGAGTCCAAGATTGCCTTCTCCTCCGGAAACAGATCGGGCTCCATTTCATGCAGGATCTGCCAAGCCTTGGAAAAGATGCTGTCGAATTCATCGCTGGTGTAATACATGTCCTGAGCGTTAGTTCTACGGTTCATAACCAGCTTGACTGCATCGACGCTCTGCATATACCCCATCAACCGATTTTCCATATCCAGGGTCAGGGACTTGTTGAAGTGGCGATCACCGATGATGTACTGGCAGACCCTGTCTCGGTGATTGCGCATGAATCGCACCAGGCGTTCCCAATCCGTGCGGGTTCGTGGATCCAGCTCGATGTGCTGCCTGGTCCGAGAACGAATGTCATTGGTTTCCCCGACGTAAACCACGTAAGGGGGTCCACCGCCATGCTTTTTGCTGCTGTCCCTTTCATCAGCAGAGACAATATATACAGTGGGATAGCGTAGGAACAGCTCCTCAAGCAGCCTCTCCTCCAAATGACTGCCCTGACTGCCAACAGCTTTCGCCTGCTTGTACTCTGCAATGGCCTTGGAAAAATCCTCATCTCTGAAATCGCCATAGGGCAGAGTCATCACAACAGGCTGCGGCGCGCTTGATGAATCCATGTTTTTCACTATGCCACGAACCCATACCAATCTAATGGCAGGAGGGCCGGCTGATAGGCTCGAAATCATGATCAGCAAGGAAACAGAAACAGCGGTGATGAATTTTGTACACGAGCGCGACTGGGATCAATTCCACACGCCCGCCAACCTGGCCAAATCAATTTGCATCGAAGCTGCCGAGCTCTTGGAATGCTATCAGTGGGGGGACGATCCCAGGGACGGAGATGA
>NZ_JBVPQK010000098.1:0-8474 GCF_058197115.1 Bifidobacterium sp. POST2/T3 (B1) | reverse complement strand
GGCAGATATACCCTGGTCACCCTGCTCCGCCGCGCGAACGGTCTGAGCGCCTGGCGGGCCAAGGACAAGGTCCTGGATAGGGACTGCCAGCTCTTCATCGCCGGGGATTCCACCTGCATGGACCGGATCAACGTCAACGCCTCCAGCCTGGCGCTGAGCAAGGACCGCCGTTTCACCCCGGTCTACCAACTGCACACTCGTGACAAGGTCTCCCTGATCGTCACCGCCCCCGATGCTGGCATGTCCCTGAGGGACTACATGCACGGACCCGCCGGGGGAACGCTCAGCGACCGGGCCATCGGCACCATCATGGGAGAGGTCACCGAGGCCATGCGCACCCTGCATGCCGCCGGCATGGTCGATTATGCGGTCTCCACGAGCACCATCAGGCTGGCTCCAGCCTCGATCACCCTGGCCGATGCCCCCATATCGCCCATGCTTGAACACCCGTCGGTCTCAACTGAGATGGGACTGACGGACGAGGAATATGCCATACGTGAGCTGGCCGGTGTGCTCTATGCCATGCTGACCAGACGGGCCGATCAGGACGGGCGGCAGCCCAGTCTGCAGAAACTGCCCAAGCAGACCCCAGAAGAGTTCAGAATCATCTGCATGCGTGGATTGGGGCTGGCTAATGAGCAGGGAGCCGTACCGGTCCCACTGGTCACCCTGGCGGAGCTTTCGGCCCTGCTCAGCCCCTGGGTTCCGCCTGAGGAACTGACCGACAGCGATCTGATCTGGCCCGAGCTGGACGGCCGTGCCTCCATCGAAGCCGTGGCCCTGCGCCCGGTGGATCCCAAGAATGTACTCCCGCTTCCCGCGGGGCTGACCTCCTCGGCCCTGCCTGCCGCGCAGACCGTGTCTCACCATGAGCCGCATTGGAAGACCAACCAACTGCTCTTCCCCGGCCGCAGCGAGATCGAGATGCTCAATCCAGAGGATACGGATACCGATCTCTTCTCGCTCTTTGACGAACGCCAGCGGCTGCGCTCGCTGAACAGCTCCTCCCGCAAGACGGAGGCCATGGATGTGAGCGCACTCAGGGCGACAACGGCCAGGCCCGCAGCCATGTATGAGGAAGAGTCCAAGGCTGTGACCGGACGGGTGCCGACCGTCAAAGGCGATCAGCGTAAACCTTCCGAGGCTCTCAGCGGCAATGGCGTGACTGCCAACAATCCCGTGGAACGAGGCTTCTCCCAGTGGGACTTCCACAAGTCCAGCAGCGGGGAGAACGGTCCGGCAGTCGGCAGCAACCAGGCCAAGGCAACGTCCAACCTGAACGCTTCACAGGACAGCAGAGGTTCACATACGCGCCAAACAGACGCTGCGGCCGCCAAATCTCATGTCGAAAGTGAAGGAGAACCCGCAGCCCGGAGTGAACACCCTCGCTCCTCCGCTACTTCTGAAAAGACCAAGGCCCCTACCCAGGCAGCCCGCTCCTCCAAGAACACTGATTTCGATGAGGAGGAGCAGCAGACCACAGTCATGGAGCCCCTGCCCCCCAGCTTCACACCTGAAATCCACTCCATGCCCGTGCCGGTGACTTACTCGGTACTTCCTGACGATGAGCAGGATAAGGATCTGAATGATGATACCGATATGGCTGACACCCGCCTGTTCGGTCGCTTCACAACTCGCTCAGTGGTTATTGCCATAGCGGCGGTAATCGTTGTGGTGGCCCTGGTCTGGGCCCTCTCGACCATTACTGGGTCACGATCCAAAGTCGGCAAAAGTGAGGGCGGCTGGCCGGTCATGTCTAACGTGCCCTTCCCAGGCAAGACCAATGAGAGCGAGGAAGCAACTCCCTCCAGCAATGACAACGGCGATGATCAGGCTCGGGCTGGCACCGATGCTGATACCGATAAGGTCAGCCACGCTGATAAGGAGGCAGGAAAGGTTCCCGATCCGCCCAAGCCCAAGAACACCACGGCATATCAGACCAGTCGACAGCTCTTCCTCAACAAGCCTGCCGGCCTTCAGGGTTATGGATGGTATATGCATCTGACCCAGCCGGAAGAGGTCTCTCGCCTGACCATCGTCGCGCCTCAGAGTGGCGGCCACGCCCAAATCTATGCGAATTCCACGGCAGCTCAGCCCAACCAGGGACAGCCGCTGGCCGACTTCAGCTTCGATGCCTCAGGAACCACCCAGGTCACCCTACGCGAGCCGGTGACGACTCAGGACCTGGTCGTCTGGGTGCCCATGGACGGCATGCCAGGAAACACCCTGCGCTTCACTTCCGTCCAAGCCTTCTGAGCATGACTATGGGTCGGCGGCAACAAGGCGAATCACCCCGACGTCGACTCACAGACCACCTGTCAACCACAATTGCCTGCAAGCTCCTTGGACCCCATCGGCCAGACATGACTGCCCACCCATCCATATGCCGATATCATAGGGTGTACCGAAATGGTAATGTGTTGGATTTTTCCTCCTACATAACGCCCGCAGGTAATACAGTTTCCTTAGACAACGGCGGCAGGAAGGCGGAAGTCAGTTATGGCGGATGATCCCAATATTGCGTCCAAGGTTATCAAGAACGATCCTTGGTATAGCTCCTATGCAACACGAGCCGAGCAGATGCGCGCATCCGAGATTCGTGCCCTCTTCGCCGTGGCCAATCGGCCTGAGGTGGTCTCACTGGCTGGCGGGATGCCCTACCTGGGCCGGATGCCCTTTGATAAGCTGGCCGACCAGCTCGGCGACATGCTGCGGAGCAAGGGGCAGGTGGCCTGGCAGTATGGGTCAGCGCAGGGCGATCCCCATCTGCGCGAAGACGTGCTGCCCATTATGGAGCTGGAAGGCATCAAGGACGTCCAGCCGGATGATGTGGTTATCGTCAACGGTTCCCAGTCTGGACTGGACCTGATTACCAGGATCATGTGCGACCCCGGCGATGTGGTGCTGGCTGAGGCGCCCAACTATGTGGGCGCTCTGGGTGTCTTCCAATCCTTCCAGGTCGATGTAGTCAACGTGGCCATGGATGGAGACGGGCTGATTCCCGAGGCTCTGGAGGAAACCATTCTAGAGCAGCGCCACCAGGGCAAGGCAGTCAAGTTCCTCTACACCGTACCCAACTTCCACAATCCTGCCGGCGCCACTATGAGCGTCGAGCGGCGGCCACGAGTCATCGAGATCGCTAAAAAATACCATGTGCTCATAGTGGAGGACAATCCCTATGGACTGCTGGCCTTCGACGGCCAGACCTATCCGGCCCTGCGCTCTTACGACTCCGAGGGCATTGTCTACCTGAGCAGCTTCTCCAAGATTATCGCCCCGGGCATGCGCGTGGCCTGGATGGTTGCACCTCCTGGCATCCGACAGAAGCTGGTTTTGGCCAACGAGTCAGCCATTCTCTGCCCCTCCAACATGAGCCAGATGACCATCACCACCTATCTGGACAACTTTGACTGGAAATCGCAGATCAACGACTACCGGGGAATGTACAAGGAACGCTGCGATGCCATGGACAAGGCCTTGAAGGAATATCTGCCCTACTGTTCGTGGCTGAAGCCCAAGGGCGGCTTCTACATCTGGCTGCAGATACCCCAAGGGCTCAACGCCAAGGACATGCTGCCCAGGGCGATTACCGCCAAGGTGGCTTACGTGTCAGGCACAGCCTTCTACGATAACGGGGAGGGCGCGGACCATATGCGCCTGTCTTTCTGCTACCCCACTCCCGATCGGATCCGAGAGGGAATACGCAGACTGTCAACGGTCATCGAGAATGAACTCGCCACCGTCCGGCTGTTCGAGCCCGACAGCGGCAAGGAAAGGGGCTGAATCATGGCGGCCAAGCACAGCAAGACACCACGGCAGCAGACCGGCGGCAAAACTCCGGCAGCCGGCAAGGCCAAGACAACTGCGAGCGCGATGACAACCGCAGTCGCCAGCCCGGCCAACACCGCAACCACCACTGCGACCACGGCTGCTGGCGAACCGGCCAAAAGAGCCAGGCGGACCTCGCATCGCTCCACTCGTGAGGCCACGCCGTTCACCATGGACGATGTCCTCTCCCTGGCGAGCAAGGCCACCAAGCGTGCCGATAAGTCCCTCCTGGTTATCTGCGGCGGCCTCAGCCATGAGCGCGACGTCTCCATCAGCTCGGGGCATCGCGTCCAGGGATTCCTGGAGGAGGCCGGATGGACGGTCCACGTCCACGACATGGATGGCTCGCTCCTGCCCTACCTGACCGATGAGTCGACCCGCCCTGATCTGGTCTGGCCTCTGCTGCACGGCGCCAACGGCGAAGACGGCTCCATCCGTGATGTCTTAGAGATGGCGGAACTGCCCTACATTGGATCCCGGGCCAAGGCCTCTCGGACCGCATGGAGCAAACCCATCGCCAAGAATGTTGTCCGCATGGCCGGGTTGCAGACGCCACATTCCGTGACCTTGCCCGAATCCATGTTCCGCGAGCTGGGAGTCGAACCCGTTATCGATATGCTTCTAGGTTCGCTGGGGCTCCCGCTCTTCATCAAGCCCACCATGGGCGGCTCAGCCATGGGTTGCACCATGGTGACTGAACAGAGCCAGCTCACTCAGGCGTTGATCAACTGTTTCGCCTACGGTGATGTGGCTCTAATCGAACAGGCTGTCACGGGCACTGAAGTCTCCGTCTCCATTCTCGAATTCGACGGACACCCCTTGGTCCTGCCTCCGCTCGAAATCTGGACTCCCTCAGGTACCTACGACTTCGAGGCTCGTTCCACCCCCGGCCCAACGGAGTTTTATGTTCCAGCCCGACTGGACGCCAAAACCACACAGGCTGTGAGCGATGCTGCACTGACTGCCCACCAGGCTTTGGGACTCCGCGATATCTCACGCACCGACTTCATTGTTGATGCCCAAGGTCAGCCGCAATTCCTGGAGTCCAACGTGGCGCCCGGCATGACGGACACCTCGCTTCTGCCCCAATCAGCCCAGGCGGCTGGCTACAACTTGCCAGAGCTATACACGGCATTGGTTCAATCAGTTTTGAATCAAAAACGAACCGACTGAAATCCCAAAGCCTATCTGGTTCTGCCTACCATTCGGTTAGCATAAGGAAAGTCCGCATGATGCATGGTGTGTAAATTGCCCAATATGCATCACGCGGACTTGCAATATACGTAGCCTGCGAATACAGGCAGGGCAGATAGTGCACAAGATGAGCACACTACACGGACCAACAGTTTGTACTCATTGAGCACGATGCTCTATTCTGCGTTCATTCTTCTCTGGCCACCAAACGTCAGTTGTTCACCGGTCACCACTCATCGTCGGTTATTCCGCTCCCTCTATCTGTTAATCTTGACCCCCACTTCTCCTTCACTACTCAGTCAAAGCTAACACTGACTGAAAGGTATGCTCAACCTAGTCTCGGTTTTTATATTGTCGACTAGGCTGACCTGCAGAAGAGAGGCGGTCTAATAAATAGCCGATGCCAGAATGGCCGGTCATTCTCCGGAACTCAACTCACAATATACTGCTGTATCGCTCCACACCCATGCATGCAATCGTGGTCGATATCGAATGTTTCACGTGAAACATTCTGGGGTGATCGACTTACTTCACGGCACAACGCCTATGACCGGCAGCGAATCCCGCCAGTTAAAAGTGCGAGTCTAATAAAGCAATGGGTCAGATAAAAATGAATACAACCTTTCTAGGACAGCAATCATTGGGAATTCTGCACCAATCGGCACAGAATGGTTTTACCAAGATGTTTATCAAGCTGAATTGACTACATATAAGGTGTAGACATCACTGCTTTTCTGCCTTCGAGAATCGAGTCATCGCTACTATGGCATCAAGAACTTCGAACGAAAGCTAAGTCCGCACCAGTAAATCGCAATTCCGTCACTGGCATTGTTGCGTCAATTCATTAACCGTAATTTGTTCGTCCTCATCGCTGAGAACACGATCTTCCTATCTGAATTCATCTTTCGAGTCATATCGCTTACGATCGGTTCGCTCCCCCGCGACCGCTCAAAAGCCATCAATAAGAGCCCATAGAGACCTTGCAGATCAGTGGATACATATTACAGGCGCATCCGTCTTTGTTGAAGGACCATACTTTCGTAAGATCAAACAAACAATTGAAACAGTACCCCACCATGATTGAGCTGCCTACGGCCTAGCTAGATATTCCTTACTTGTTTCTTTTGCTTTCCTCGCTCTTGTTTGAAGCGCGCGAAGAACTTTCAACAGTTTCTTCCTGAGTTGATGATGAACACCGGCCGGCACTCCTAGCAGTCATATCTTCATCAGCCCCAAGGCTTTTGTCTGTTGTCAGAGAATCGGCGCCCAACTCGTCGTTGTTGTCATCAGGGCTTGGAGGATTCCAAAAACGCCAGCTATGCCAGCTGTCATCCTCGCTCTTATCATTTGTTTGATGGCTGGGATGCTCCCGCAGCAATCGATCAACTCGGAGCATAAACCAGATCAGCACCAGAATCGTCCCAAGATTGGTTAGGATGGCGACTATCACAGTTTTCTCCATGGTTCAAGAATAGCCTGCCCCTGTCAGAACCGAGCTTACTGTGAGCTAACAAGCGCTCTTTTTCGCCCACCGCATGTGACTCAGTCATCCTGAATAGATACAGTAGCGTTATGAAGCAAACTGTTCATGATGCGATTGTTATAGGGTCCGGACCAGCAGGTTACACCTCCGCCATTTATCTTAGCAGGGCTGGATATGCTCCACTCGTTATTGCAGGAGCCCTAACACCTGGCGGTCAGCTTATGAACACGACGGAAGTAGAGAACTTCCCTGGATTCCCTAAAGCAGTGCTCGGCCCCGATCTTATGGATCAGATGCGTGATCAGGCCGAACATTTTGGTGCTCAGATTGAATACGATGATGTCGTCTCAGTTGACTTGAGCGGAGACGTCAAGCGGATCACCACCGATGGCGGCGAAGAATATCAAGCTCGAGTCGTCGTCATCACCACTGGCTCGCAATATCGTAAATTGGATATTCCCGGCGAGCGTGAGTTCTCAGGACGAGGGGTATCCTACTGCGCCACATGCGACGGCTTCTTCTTCAAGGACAAGGCCATTGTAGTGGTTGGTGGAGGCGACTCTGCCATGGGTGACGCGGACTTCCTGACCCGTTTTGGCTCTTCTGTTACACTGATCCACCGTCGCCAGGGCTTCCGCGCTTCAAAAATCATGGTGGACCGTGCCAAGGCAAATGACAAGATCAACTTCCTTCTTGATTCGGTCGTCACTCGGATCAACGGCGACGATAGCGGCGTAACCTCTTTGGATGTCCGCAATACAGCCACTGACCAGCAGTCCACTATTCCAGCTAATGGAGTCTTCGTAGCCATTGGATTCACTCCTCAGACTGCTTTCCTTAATGGCCAAGTTGATCTGGATCAGGACGGCTATATCCTGGTCGAAGGTGGGTCAACGAAGACTTCTACACCTGGGGTCTTTGCCGCTGGTGATGTCACCGACAAGATCTATCGTCAGGCCATTTCCGCTGCTGGCATGGGTTGCCGTGCTGCTTTAGATGCTCAGGAGTATCTTACGAATTTGGATAACCGATAGGGCTTGATACGCGCCTCGGCAAACAAGAATTTACGTGCCTGGCAGTTTACAATTGCCAGGCACTTCGTTTATCGATTATGCGCAGCTGCCTATATTTAGTTTCCTTTTATTCCTCATTGACATCCACCGGACACCCTACTCAACAGGAACATTCCCTGCCCCACAGCAGCTCAAATCATCCTCTGCTGACACAAGCCACTTTCCACTGATGCAACTTGCCACAACAGAGCCCACCTCTTTCTAACGCCACAACTGAAATTCTCAAGGTTGCGCTGCACGAATCTGTCACCTCACCTCAACGGCTAAAGCCAACCTCATTGAAAAGCCGCACAAAAGCAAGGGCTTATTACTTACCAGATGATAAACACACAAACAACAATTCCAACATGGCCGAATAGGTGGCTTGCCAACAACGACTAACTGCATATCTTTCGATTGAATGTACCCATCACACTACTGACAAGTATGAAGGCGAGATACCGATACGACTAGATATAGCTACCCGACAAAATGACCTGAGTAACCAGGTCTGTAGCGATTCACAATCCAACTGCCTGCCGGCTGGCTATTTTCCAGCTTCATGCTGATTAATCGAACTTTTTCAGCACTGATATATCTGATCAGTGAATGGAACATACCTATGATGCCCAATCATTCTGGCCCTAAGACAAGTTTAGCGATTGCTCATCAGCTCAAACTAAACTCGATCGGGTTATGAAGCAATCGCTCACTTTAACGGCAAGGTTTGGATAAACAAATCCTGAAGTCTCACTTTCAGAATGGGATCAAACCCAGCCTTTATCGCCAGAATGACTGTCATTACTTGCAGATTGATTCTTTTCCAAGAGAAGGGCAACGATGCGGTCCATGTCTTCAGGCGAAGAAAACACGATTTCTATTTTCCCGTGCTTTTTAGTGCCCTTGATGGCCACCTT
>NZ_JBVPQK010000097.1:0-8545 GCF_058197115.1 Bifidobacterium sp. POST2/T3 (B1) | reverse complement strand
AAGGTGGCCATCAAGGGCACTAAAAAGCACGGGAAAATAGAAATCGTGTTTTCTTCGCCTGAAGACATGGACCGCATTGTTGCCATTCTCTTGGAAAAGAATCAATCTGCAAGTAATGAGAGTCATTCTGGCGATAAAGGCTGGGTTTGATCCCATTCTGGAAGTGAGACTTCAGGGTTTGCTCATCCGAACCTTGCTGTTAAGTGAGCGATTGCTTCATAGCCCGATCGAGTTTGGTATGAGCTGATGAGCAATCGCTGAAATTACCTTAAGGCCAGAATGATTGGGAAAGTCGGAATGATTGGGCGTCCTAGGTATGTCCGATTCACTGACCAGATATATCTGTGCGGAAAAGTTTGATAAATAGCATGGAGCTGGCAAACAGTCGCCGGCAAAGAGTTGGATCGCGAATCACTACAGCCTGGTCACCCAGGTCATTTTGTCGGGCAGCTGTGTCTGGTTAGATTGGTCTCTCGCCTTCATAGTTGTCAGTAGTGTGATAGGTATATTCAATCGTAGGATATCCAGTTAGTCGTTGGTGACAGGCCACTTAGTCGGCCATGATGGAACTTCTGTTTTTGTGTTTGTCATTTGGTAGGTAATAAGCCCTCGCTTTTGTGCGGCTTTTCACTGAAGTTGGTCTTAGTCATTGAGGTGGGGTGACAAATTCGTGCAGCGTAACTTTGGGAATTCTAGTCGTGCGTTAGAGGGGAGGGGGCTCTGTTGTGGAAAGTTGCGTCAGTGGGAAGTAACTTGCGTCAGCAAAGGATGATTTAAGAAGCTGTAGGGTAGGAAATGTTCTTGTTGAGTAGGGTGTCCGCTGGCAGTCAATGGAGAAATAAAAGCAAACTAAGTAGGCAGCTGCGCATAATCGATAAACGAAGTGCCTGGCAATCGTAAACTGCCAGGCACGTGAATTCATGTTTGTGGGGGTGCGTATCGAGTTCTATCGGTTATCCAAATTCGTAAGATATTCCTGAGCATCTAAAGCAGCACGACAACCCATGCCGGCCGCAGAGATGGCCTGACGATAGATCTTGTCGGTGACATCACCAGCGGCAAAGACTCCAGGTGCAGAAGTCTTCGTTGACCCACCTTCGACCAGGATATAGCCGTCCTGATCCAGATCAACTTGGCCATTAAGGAAAGCGGTCTGAGGGGTGAATCCAATGGCGACAAAGACGCCATTAGCTGGAATATTGGATTGCTGGTCAGTGGCTGTATTGCGGACATCCAAAGAGGTTACGCCGCTATCGTCGCCGTTGATCCGTGTAACGACTGAATCAAGAAGGAAGTTGATCTTGTCATTGGCCTTGGCACGGTCCACCATGATTTTTGAAGCACGGAAGCCTTGGCGACGGTGGATCAGTGTGACAGAAGAACCAAAGCGGGTCAGGAAGTCCGCGTCACCCATGGCAGAGTCGCCTCCACCAACGACTACAATGGGCTTGTCCTTGAAGAAGAAGCCATCGCATGTGGCGCAGTAGGATACCCCTCGTCCTGAAAACTCGCGCTCGCCAGGGATTTCCAATTTACGATATTGCGAGCCAGTGGTGATGACGACGACTCGAGCTTGGTATTCCTCGCCGCCATCAGTGGTGATCCGCTTGGTGTCTCCGCTCAAGTCAACTGAGACAACATCATCATATTCAATTTGAGCACCAAAATGTTCGGCCTGATCGCGCATCTGATCCATCAGATCGGGGCCGAGTACTGCTTTGGGGAATCCAGGGAAGTTCTCTACTTCCGTCGTGTTCATAAGCTGGCCGCCGGGCGTTAGGGCTCCTGCAATAACGAGTGGAGCATATCCAGCCCGGCCAAGATAAATGGCGGCGGTGTAACCTGCGGGTCCGGACCCTATAACAATCGCATCATGAACAGTTTGCTTCATAAAGCTACTGTATCCATTCAGGATGACCGAGTCACATGCGGTGGGCGAAAAGGGCGCTTGTTATCTCACAGTAAGCTCGGTCCTGACGCCGTCAGGCTATTCTTGAATCATGGAGAAAACTGTGATAGTCGCCATCCTAACCAATCTTGGGACGATTCTGGTGCTGATCTGGTTTATGCTCCGAGTTGATCGTTTGCTGCGGGAGCATCCCAGCCATCAAACAGATAATAAGAGCGAGGATGACAGCTGGCATAGCTGGCGTTTTTGGAACCCACCAAGGCCTGATGACAATGACGACGAGTTGGATGCTGATTCTCTAACAACAGACAAAAACCCTGGGGCCGATGAAGATACGACTGCTAGGAGTAGCGAACGATATTCATCATCAACTCAAGAAGAACCTGTTGAAAGTTCTTCGCACGCATCGGACAAGAACAAGGAAAGCAAAAGAGACAAGTAGGGAATATCTAGCTAGCTAGGTCGTAGACGATTCAATCTCGGTGGGTACGGTTTCAATTGTCTGTTCGGTCTTACGAAAGTATGGTCTTTTAATAAGAACGGATGCGCCTGTACATATGTATCCACTGATCTGCAAGGTAGCTATTGGCTTTTAATGGGCTTAGGACGGCCGCGGGGGAGCGAGCCGGTCGTAAGCGATATGACTCGATCAATGAATTCGGATAGGAAGATCGTGTTCGCAGCGATGAGGACGAACCAATCGGGGTAAATGAATTGAAGCAGCAATGCCAGTGACCGCATTGCGATTTACCGGTGTGGACTCAGTTCTCGTTCGAGGTTCTTGATGGCATAGTAGCGATAGCCCGCTTTTCGAAGATGGAAAAGCAGTGATGCCTACAACTATATGTAATCAAGTCTGCTTGATAAACATCTTGGGTAAAACCATCTTGTGTTGACTGATCTAGACCCTGTAGCGTCGCAATACCGTGAAGGCTGTCTTCACTGTTATCTGACTCATATCTTTATTAGATTCGCATTTTTAACGGGCAACATTCGCAGCCGGGCATAGGTGTTGTATCGTGTGGGACTCTCGCAGGAGTTGACGAAGTAAGTTGATCACCACAGAATGTTTCACGTGAAACATTCGATACCGACCACGATTGCATGCATGGATGTGGAGCGAGACAGCCGTCTATTGTGAGTTGAGTCTTGGAGAGTGACTAGCCATTCTGATGTTGGCCATTTATTAGATTGCATCTATTCTGCAAGTCAACCTAGCCGACAATATAAAAACAGGGACCTGATTAAACAAATCCTTCAATCGAAGTTGGCTTCAATGTTGGTTTCAATGTTGGTTCGAATGCTGGCTTTGGCGGAACAGTAGGGGAGGGGGAGGAGAGCAAAGGAGAAGCTGGGAGTCGAGATTAGCAAATAGGGGGAGAGGAAATAATTGAAGATGAATGGTGAATAACAGGTATTTGGCGCCAGAGAAGAATGATGATGAGAATAATGAACGCAGAACAGAGCATCGAGTTTAATGATTACAAACTGTTAGTTCGCGCTGTGTGTAGCGTGCTCGTCTTACCCACTATTTGCTCTGGCTGTGTTTGCAAACTACGTATATTGCAAGTCCGCATGATGCGTATTGTACAGTTTGCATGCCATGCATCATGCGGACTTCGCTCATGCTTGCCGAATGGTAGGCAGAACCAGGCAGGCTTTGAGGTTTCAGTCGGTTCGTTTTTGATCCAAAACCGACTGAACCAATGCAGTGTATAGCTCTGGCAGGTTGTAGCCTGCAGCCAGGGCTGATTGCGGCAAAAGCGAGGTGTCCGTCATGCCGGGCGCCACGTTGGACTCCAAGAATTGCGGCTGACCCTGGGCATCGACGATGAAGTCGGTGCGTGAGATATCGCGGAGTCCCAAAGCTCGGTGGGCGGTCAATGCAGCATCGCTCACAGCCTGTGTGGTTTTGGCATCCAGTCGGGCCGGAACATAAAACTCCGTCGGACCGGGGGTGGAACGAGCTTCGAAGTCGTAGGTACCTGAGGGAGTCCAGATTTCGAGCGGAGGCAGAACCAGGGGGTGTCCGTCAAACTCGAGGATGGAGACGGAGACTTCAGTGCCCGTTACAGCCTGTTCGATCAGGGCCACATCACCGTAGGCGAAGCAGTTGATCAACGCCTGAGTGAGCTGACTCTGTTCAGTTACCATGGTGCAACCCATGGCTGAGCCGCCCATGGTGGGCTTGATGAAGAGCGGGAGTCCCAGCGAACCTAGAAGCATGTCGATAACGGGTTCGACTCCCAGCTCCCGGAACATGGATTCGGGTAGCGTCACGGAATGTGGCGTCTGCAACCCGGCCATGCGGACAACGTTCTTGGCGATGGGTTTGCTCCAGGCGGTCCGGGAGGCCTTGGCCCGGGATCCGATGTAAGGCAATTCAGCCATCTCCAAGACATCACGGATGGAGCCGTCTTCGCCGTTGGCGCCGTGCAGCAGAGGCCAGACCAGATCAGGGCGGGTCGACTCGTCAGTCAGATAGGGCAGGAGCGAGCCGTCCATGTCGTGGACGTGGACCGTCCATCCGGCCTCCTCCAGGAATCCTTGGACTCGATGCCCTGAACTGATGGAGACATCGCGTTCATGGCTAAGGCCGCCGCAGATAACCAGAAGCGACTTATCAGCACGCTTGGTGGCCTTGCTCGCCAGAGAGAGCACATCGTCCATGGTGACCGGCGTGGCCTCGCGGATGGAGCGATGCGAGGTTCGCCTGGCTCTTTTGACCACTTCGCCAGTAGCCGTGGACGCAGTGTTGGCCGGGCTGGCGGCTGTGGTCGTCGTTGCGCTCGCGTTTGTCTTGGCCTTTCCGGCTGCTGGGGTTTTGCCGCCGGTCTGCTGCCGTGGTGTCTTGCTGTGCTTGGCCGCCATAATTCAGCCCCTTTCCTTGCCGCTGTCGGGCTCGAACAGCCGGACGGTGGCGAGTTCATTCTCGATGACCGTGGACAGTCTGCGTATTCCCTCTCGTATCCGATCGGGAGTGGGGTAACAGAAGGACAGGCGCATATGGTCCGCGCCCTCCCCGTTATCGTAGAAGGCCGTGCCGGACACGTAAGCCACCTTGGCGGTGATTGCCCTTGGCAGCATCTCCTTGGCGTTGAGCCCCTGGGGTATCTTCAGCCAGATGTAGAAGCCACCCTTGGGCTTGAGCCATGAACAGTAGGGCAGGTATTCCTTCAAAGCCTCGTCCATGGCATCGCAGCGTTCCTTGTACATCCCCCGGTAATCGTTGATCTGCGATTTCCAGTCGAAGTTGTCCAGATAGGTGGTGATGGTCATCTGGCTCATGTTGGAAGGACAAAGGATGGCTGACTCATTGGCCAGAACCAGCTTCTGTCGGATGCCAGGAGGCGCGACCATCCAGGCCACGCGCATGCCCGGAGCGATGATCTTGGAGAAGCTGCTCAGGTAAACAATGCCCTCGGAGTCGTAAGAGCGCAGGGCCGGATAAGTTTGGCCGTTGAAGGCCAGCAGTCCATAAGGATTGTCCTCCACGATGAGCACATGGTACTTTCGGGCGATCTCGATGACTCGGGGACGCCGCTCGACGCTCATGGTGGCGCCGGCAGGGTTATGGAAGTTGGGCACAGTGTAGAGGAACTTGACCGCTTTGCCCTGGCGGCGCTGCTCCAAAATGGTCTCCTCCAGAGCCTCGGGAATCAGTCCGTCTCCGTCCATGGCCACATTGACCACATCGACCTGGAAAGATTGGAAGACGCCCAAGGCACCTACATAGTTGGGTGCCTCAGCCAGCACCACATCGCCGGGGTCGCACATGATCCTGGTAATCAGGTCCAGTCCCGACTGGGAACCATTGACGATAACCACATCATCCGGCTGGACGTCCTTGATGCCTTCCAGCTCCATGATGGGCAGCACGTCTTCGCGCAGATGGGGATCGCCCTGCGCTGACCCATACTGCCAGGCCACCTGGCCCTTGCTCCGTAGCATGTCGCCAAGCTGATCGGCCAACTTATCGAAAGGCATCCGGCCCAGGTAGGGCATGCCGCCGGCCAGGGAGACCACCTCGGGCCGATTGGCCACGGCGAAGAGGGCGCGAATCTCGGAGGCGCGCATCTGCTCGGCTCGTGTTGCATAGGAGCTATACCAAGGATCGTTCTTGATGACCTTGGACGCGATATTGGGATCATCCGCCATAACTGACTTCCGCCTTCCTGCCGCCGTTGTCTAAGGAAACTGTATTACCTGCGGGCGCTATGTAGGAGGAAAAATCCAACACATTACCATTTCGGTACACCCATAGTATCGGCATACGGATGGGTGAGCAGTCATGTCTGGCTGATTGGGTCCATGGGGCTTGCAGGCAATTGCGGTCGACAAGTGGTCCGTGGGTCGACATCGGGATGATTCGCCGTTGTTGTCGTCGACCCACAGTCATGCTCAGAAAGCCTGAACGGAAGTGAAGCGCAGGGTGTTTCCTGGCATGCCATCCATGGGGACCCAGACGACCAGGTCCTGAGTCGTCACTGGTTCTCGCAGGGTGACCTGGGTGGTTCCCGAGGCATCGAAGCTGAAGTCGGCCAGCGGCTGTCCTTGGTTGGGCTGAGCCGCCGTGGAATTCGCATAGATCTGGGCATGGCCACCGCTCTGAGGCGCGACGATGGTCAGGCGAGAGACCTCTTCCGGCTGAGTCAGATGCATATACCACCCATAGCCCTGCAGGCCGGCGGGTTTGTTGAGGAAGAGCTGGCGACTGATCGGATAGGCCGTGGTGTTCTTGGGCTTGGGCGGATCGGGAACCTTGCCTGCCTTCTTGTCAGCGTGGCTGACCTTGTCGTTCCTAGCATTAGTGCCGGCCTGAGCCTGGTCATCGCCGTTGTCGCTGCTTGAGGGGGTTGCTTCTTCACTCTCATTGGTCTTGCCTGGGAAGGGCACGTTGGACATGACCGGCCAGCCGCCCTCACTTTTGCCGACTCTGGATCGGGACCCGGTAATGGTCGAGAGGGCCCAGACCAGGGCCACCACAACGATTACCGCCGCTATGGCAATAACCACTGAGCGAGTCGTGAAGCGGCCGAACAGGCGGGTGTTAGCCATATCGGCCTCATCGTCCAGATCATTATCCTGCTCATCGTCGGGAAGAACCGAGTAAGTCACCGGAACGGGCATGGAGTGGATTTCAGGCGTGAAGCTGGGGGGCAGCGGCTCCATAACTGTGGTTTCCTGCTCCTCCTCATCGAAATCGTGGTTCTTAAAGGCCCGGTTCGCCTGGCTGGGCGCCTTGCTAGGTGCCTTGGTATTGTCAGAAGCAGCAGCGGAAGGGGAGTGTGCATTCCGGGCTGCAGATTCTCCTCTGACAAGAGGCCCGGCAGCCGCAGCTCCTGCTTGGCGCGCACGCGAATCGACGTTGCCCTGTGGGGCGCTCAGGTTGGAGGTTGCCTTGGCTTGGCTGCTGCCGGACTTGTGGAAGTCCCACTGGGAGAAGCCTCGCTCCACGGGATTGTCGGCAGTCACGCCGTTGCCGCTGAGAGCCTCGGAGGGCTTACGCTGATCACTTTTGACGGTCGGCACCCGTCCGGTCACAGCTTTGGACTCTTCCTCATTCATGGCTGTGGGTCTGGTTGCCGTCGCCCTGAGTGCGCTCACATCCATGGCTGCGGTCTTGCGGGAGGAGCTGTTCAGCGAGCGCAGCCGCTGGCGCTCGTCAAAGAGCGAGAAGAGGTCGGTATCCGTATCCTCTGGATTGAGCATTTCGATCTCGCTGCGACCGGGAAAGAGCAGTTGGTTGGTCTTCCAGTGTGGCTCATGGTGAGATACGGTCTGCGCGGCAGGCAGGGCCGAGGAGGTCAGCCCCGCGGGAAGCGGGAGTACATTCTTGGGATCCACCGGGCGCAGGGCCACGGCTTCGATGGAGGCACGGCCGTCCATCTCAGGCCAAATCAGATCGCTGTCGGTCAGCTCCTCTGGCGGGACCCAGGGGCTGAGCAGGGCCGAGAGCTCTGCCAGGGTGACCAGCGGAACCGGCACGGCTCCCTGCTCATTAGCCAGGCCCAGCCCACGCATGCAGATGATTTTGAACTCTTCCGGGGTCTGCTTGGGCAGTTCCTGCAGACTAGGCTGCCGTCCGCCCTGATTGGCCCGTCTGGTCAGCATGGCATAGAGCACGCCGGCCAGCTCGTGTATGGCATACTCTTCGTCCGTCAGTCCCATCTCAGTCGAGACCGACGGGTGCTCGAGCATGGGCGATATAGGTGCATCGGCCAGGGTGATCGAGGCTGGTGCCAGCCTGATGGTGCTCGTGGAGACCGCATAGTCGACCATGCCGGCGGCATGCAGGGTGCGCATGGCCTCGGTGACCTCTCCCATGATGGTGCCGATGGCCCGGTCGCTGAGCGTTCCCCCAGCGGGTCCGTGCATGTAGTCCCTCAGGGACATGCCGGCATCGGGGGCGGTGACGATCAGGGAGACCTTGTCACGAGTGTGCAGCTGGTAGACCGGCGTGAAGCGGCGGTCCTTGCTCAGCGCCAGGCTGGAAGCGTTGACGTTGATCCGGTCCATGCAGGTGGAATCCCCGGCGATAAAGAGCTGGCAGTCCCTTTCCAGGACCTTGTCCTTGGCCCGCCAGGCGCTCAGACCGTTCGCGCGGCGGAGCAGGGTGACCAGGGTATATCTGCC
>NZ_JBVPQK010000096.1:0-8568 GCF_058197115.1 Bifidobacterium sp. POST2/T3 (B1) | reverse complement strand
GACTGTAGTCATATCGTTGACCGAGGCCGAAAGGGAAGAACAATGCGCGTGATTTTCAACGAGGAGCTGGGGCTGGTGGCCGACGACCTCGATCGGATGGCTGCCAAGGTTCGCGATGCCATCAAAAAAGCCGGACGATCCCTGATGGACTGCGACGTAGAGACGGCCCAGGAAGTCATCGACGGGGATGCCGATATAGACAACCTCCAAGCCAGCATCATCGATCAATGCATCAGGCTCCTGGCCAAGCAGAGCCCTGTGGCCACTGATCTACGGGTGGTGGTCTCCACGCTGAGCCTGTCAGCAACCTTTGAACGTATGGGGGACCTGGCCAGGCACATTGCTGAGACTGCAAGGCGCTCTTACCCCGAACCGACCCTGCCTGCCGAGGTCATTCCCCTGTTCAAACAGATGCAGGACTTTCTGGATGTCATGGCAGACCGTCTGGTCGAGATGCTCTCCGACAGGGACACGACCATAGCCGAGCAGATCATTGTCAGCGATGACCAGATGGACAGGCTCCACCAACAGACATTCGGCTATGCCCTCTCGGACGACTGGAAGGGAACCAGGCAGCAGTTAATCGACCTGGTCTTGGTGGCACGATTTATGGAGCGTCTGGGAGACCATGGCGTCTCGGCAGCCCGGCGCGTGGTCTACATCGTCTCAGGCTTCGACCCTTCCAAGGATCCCAAGGATCTCGACCTCGATCTGGACTGACCGGACAACAAAGAGGCGGCCCGTCACCTGACAGCTGGTCGGGTGGCGGGCCGTTCCTCTTCTACGCAACGGTATTGAACCCAGATTCGCCTACTTTACAGAGCCGCGCACTACTCCGGAGATGACCCACCGCTGAGAAAATATATAGACGATCAACAAGGGAGCCATAGCCATCAGATAGGAAGCAAAGGCCACGGTGTAGTTGGTGTTGTATTGTCCCTGGAATACGTATTGGGCCAAAGGCAGAGTCCTGGCACCGGGGTCAGTAAGCACCACCAGAGGCATGATGAAGTCGTTCCATGCCCATACGCAGGTAAGTATTCCCACGGTTGCATTCATCGGCATCAAAAGCGGGAAAATAATCTGCCAGAACACCCTCCAGGTCGATGCCCCATCAACCCGGGCGGCCTCTTCCAGCTCCATGGGGATGGAATGCAGGTAAGTCGTATACAGAAAGATGTTCATCGAGAACCCGTATAACGTATACAGCACAATCAGTCCTGCCTGATTATCAAGACCAAGCAATCCCGTTTCCTTGACGACCGGGAGCATCACGATAGGGAACGGAATGAACATGGCTGCCAAGAAGTAGTAATAAGCAATCTTAAAGAAGGGCCTGTGCATGTTCCGGGCTAGCGCGTAGGCCAAGACCGAACTGGTCAACAGAGTCAGCACAACCGAGCACACCGTGATCATGGCCGTGTTCATAAGCGCTCTGGGGAAATTGGTTCGGGCCCATGCCTCTGCAAAATTGCCCCAATGCACTGGATTGGGCCATTCAAAGCCCGTCCCCTTAGCCAGCTGTTCAGGGCTCTTAAGCGCGACCGCCACAGCAAAATACAGGGGTACAAGAACAGTCAATGAGCATACTGCCACCAGGGCTGTCAACCACCAATTGACCCTATGGAGACGCCTTTCATGGCCTTGTCGTGTATGTGGATTCATGCCTGAAGGCTTTGTCGGAATGGCATTCATAACTTGACTGGAGGTCATAGCGCTTAATCCTCCTTCGGATTAAGGTAACGAAGCTGTATAACTGAAAGAGCCGTAATGATAAGGAAGAGAATGGCTGCATCGGCAGACTGGTAGGCGAATTCGCCGCCAGTAAATCCACCTTGATAAATCTGCAGAGTCACCGATTCAGTAGCCATTCCTGGCCCACCATCGGTCAAGGCCACTATCTGATCGAAGGCCTGCATGAAGTTCTTGATATTGAGCACCACGTTTATGGTCACGTAGCCCATGATCAAAGGCAAAGTGATGGATTTGAACGCCTTGAACCCTGTGGCTCCATCGAGCGAAGCCGCCTCATAGATATCGGCAGGAATAGTCTGTAGGCCAGCAAGATAAATGATGATCGCAAAAGCGCAAGCCTGCCATACCGTCACGATAACGATAGGCACCCAGGCCCAGTGCTCATTGGTCAGGATATTGTCCCTGAGCAGAGGAACCGCTGAGAAGATCTTCGGCACTGACTTGGAAAAGAAGAATTGGAAGACATACCCGATGATCAGCATGGACAGCACATAAGGAATGAAGAAGATGCCCCTGAACAGATTCCTGGCCTTGATCCTGGCATTCAAAGCCAGGGCGATCGCCAATGAAATGACATTGGTCAGGATTGTAGCTACCAGTGAAAAGAAGATGGTGAACAAGTATGAGTGGAGAACCCTGTCATCCCCAAAGAGATTGACGTAGTTCGACAAGCCCACCATGTGCCATTTTCCGTAACCGGCATAGTTGGTGAAGCTGAAGAAGATACCTGCCAGCATGGGAATGGTGTGGAAGATAGCAAAAAGGATGATAAAAGGCCATACCATCCAGTAATAAGTGGCTTCAGCAAATCGACGATGCTTGTGAGTGCCCGCAGCCACTGTTGTCTGTGTCGTAGTCATGCGTTTGCCTCCGATCACTCGATGGTCCTGGCTGCAACCTTGCCCCACTCTTTGTCGAGTGTGGTGAGGGCCGAATCCAGGTCGCCGTCCAGCATTGCTTTGTTCAATATCGGGTTGTAGCTGATGCTGGAGGGTATCTGGTGATCCGCATATCCCTGGATCCTGCCAGAATCTATCCAGTATTTGGCCGGCTTCATGGCCGGATTCTCATCAACAGGAATAGATGAGAGTGAAGGAATGAGTTGTTGCGACTTTACAAAACGACGTTGAACCTCATCCGAATACAGATAGTTGATAAAGGCCATGGATTCCTTCTCGTGCTTGGGATGCGCCCCCATGGTGATCGCCACATCTCCACCAGAGACGAGAATGGCCTTGTCGGCCTCGTCCGTCGGATATGGGAAGAAGCCTATGTGCATTTTGGGGTTGATTTGCAGGACCGGAGCCATGGACCAGTTCCCCGCCAAAAGCATGGCTCCCTCACCCCGCGCGAAGGCGGAAGTTCCGTCCTCATAGGTCATGGTTCTCACGTCTTTGGTCGAATGCTGGTAAATCCAATAGAGCCGTTCCATCAGAGGTTTGAAGTTTTTCTGGAAGGAAACGGGCGAATCCGGTCCTACTTTTTTACCTTCAGCACGCATTTTGTCCCAAAACCCGTTGTTGTCGTAGTAAGGGGCCAAACCATCGAAAGGCGTTGAAACACGATTGGGGTCGCCCAAGGTGCCAATGAAAGGGGCAACGCCGTCGGCTTCCAGAGTGGCAACTGCCTGCTCAAGATCCTTCCATGTCTTAGGCACCTTGACGCCATGCTGCTTGAACAGATCTATGTTATAAGTAATACCGCATACGTTGCCGGCATAAGGCACGATATTTATCTGCTTGCCATCTCGTCCCAATCCATTGATCACGGATTGCATGACCGGGCGGATCCTATGGCTTATCGATGTGTTGCTGAAATCATAAAATACCCCGGCCTTGGCCATCTTGCCCATGCTTCCGTTGGGATTCAGCGCTATGACATCAGGCGTGCGATCCTTGACTAGAAGAGCCCTCAAGGCTGTGTCGGCTGAAGAGACCTGATTCTGCACCACTTTGATGTTCGGATGCAGTCGCTCAAAGTCCGCAATAATCTTAGTGTAGTCTTCTACCGCCTCTGGTTTGGTTTGGAAGAAGCTGAGCGTCGTCACATTGGCGCCTCCAGATCCACCGCATGCCGACAGAGGCGCAAGAGCCACGGCAGTAAGAGCCGCCGCAAGCACGCGCATAACTGTGTTCTTCGTCATCTTCATTGACGTTTCTCCTCTGCCCCGTTCGAACCGTCGCGCTGCAAGCAATAGGACGGCTCGACCTGTGGTTAGGCCAGTCGAAATGGAATATACAGCAACCCTCATTGGCATTTCGGCCAGTTGATGTAAACGTTAGCACGCAAGTAATAGCCCTGCAAGTTCTTTAAGAGCCAGCCATTCAGTCAGTTTCCCGCGTATTAGGTCTAATTCAGACTCATAGAACCGGTTCAAAAACAAGTCTCTCTTGTAAAGAACAAATATATGATGTATACGTATCCATCATTTGAGTAGCCATGATAAGATTTTGCAGGTAAAAGCCCTGGGAAAAACAGGAGGGCATCGTGGGCGCATCCATTCAAGACGTAGCAGATCGTGCCGGGGTTTCAATAGCTACAGTGTCACGTACTTTTACCCTCCCCGACAAGGTTCTCCCGCAAACAAGGGAAAAAGTCCTCAAGGTCGCACAGGATCTGGACTACACCATTTCACGATCTGCTTCAGCATTGAAATCGGGCAAGTCGGCAAGAATCGCCTTCCTGACCGGCGGAGAATTGGATTCCTGGTATGACTCGCATGTTCTGGCTGGCCTCAATTCCATCCTCCATGACGCAGGGTACGACATCGCTCTATACGCCGTTTCGGATGCGCAAGAACGCCATGCATTCTTTTCGGATATGTCTATTAAACGCAATGCTGATGCTGTGCTTGTGGTCTCTTTCCAAATACCCTGCACAGAGGCCGACAAATTAGCCACGACAGGCATCCCGCTTATCGGGATCAACACTGAGCCAATTCCTGAATTTTCGGCAACCATAGGCATAGATGAGACCAGTTGCATGGAACTGGTCATCAACCATCTGGTCAACCTTGGGCATCGTAAAATCGCCTATGTCTGTCTGGATCCGGAGACAGAACATTTCAAATGGAACGGTCAGGCACGTCTGCGGGCATTTCGCTCTATATGCTCCAAACTAGGAGATCGGGTGAACCCCACAGTTGTATACGCTCCCAAGGACGATACCCGCGCGGACTTCGCCTTATCCCAGTTGGCCAGGTTGGACCAGCACCCAACAGCCATAATCTGCATGAATGATGAATACGCCCTTCCTCTGCTTTTCTGCATGCAGCGTTCGGGATACACAATCCCCCGAGATGTATCGGTTGCAGGTTTCGACGATTCGACTTACGCCCATGAAATCGGTTTGACCACTATTCATCAGGATCCCTATGAGATGGGAAAGTCATCCGCTCAGACGCTTCTCAAATTGCTAGAGGGCGAAAACCCTGACATGAACATGCAAATTCAGCCATCCTTCCTGGCCGTGCGCAATACAACCGCCCCTCCAGAGCACTGACTCTCAGCCGCCATATCAAAAGTTGAGTTTTCATAGGACCAGCGCTCACAATACCAAACCATCCGAAACACATGATGTGGCAGCTGGTTCACAAGGTCTTTGGCCTTTGCTTATGTATACGTTATCATGTGCTTAGAAGCATGGATGTAGCCATGTGGACTCCATGACCATGGATGGGCCATCGAGCATGCTATGAAGCGATACCCGCGTCCCACAAACTTGCTGAAAGGAGCAGTTGATGCCGTCGCCAACCTCGGATCAACAAGAAAATAAAACGGAGAAAACCTTGATGGGATTCAATGCGAAAGGTGCCGCTGGCAATCGTGCTAGCTTCTTTGCCGCAGCAGGCCTCGAATGGCCTGACGACATGGTCATGGAATACGATCTGGGCAGATACACTGATTATCCTTTCAGCGTCGATATATCCAACAATCGCCTTTTGGCCGCCCTAGACAGAACTGGACAGGTGCGACGCGCAGTTGTAGCAATAGGACGCGAGGACGTGCGAGGCAAGACCATTCCTGGTGTCTACGTGTACAAGAAGCTGGCTTTCTGCCAAGGACACATTGGAATGCAGATTAATTGCATGAACCGTCAATGTCCATCACCTGCACTCAGTTTCATCGACGATCTCATACCTGTCTTCGATGCCTCGATAGGCGATCTGCACAGCCAGACCATCGTCTTTGTGCCCCAAGAAGGCGCCAGCAGACCTTTGTGCCTTATTCAGCTTTGCCAGCTCGCCAATCGGGGGACCACGCCTTTAGACGTAAATGTATCGATTTTGTCGTCAACACGGGGCAAGGATGGGACAGTTGCTCTGCCCTTGAAATTCAATCTTTTGAGCGAATCAGAAAGTCCTATCACAAGCGGCACATCCAAGACTATGCTCAGGCTTGATCCAGGAGAAAGTCGGAGCGTGGCCAGTGTCTTCGATTTTTCAGAGCAAGAGGATGGCCTTCAGATATTTAACACCATTCATGGATGCCGGACAGCTCTGAAAGCGACCTTGAAAGCCCGTAAGGGCAGCTTGGGCAAGGTCCAGATTCCGGAAGACCCATGGTACGGTGATCTCATCACCCGGTCGGCTGAACTAGCCCGACAAAGTCTTCTCCTGCAAGCAGACGGCAAGGCAGCTGGCTCATTCTGGGGATCCAACGCCAATCCACTCCCCGACGTATGGACCAGAGACTTCGGCTACTGCGCCATGGGGCTGGTCGACAGCAATCCTGACCTGGCCAATCCCATGATCGAATTTCTTGCGCAGTATGGCATTCCTGACCAGGCTTGGGAACGCGAGGCCCGAATGCATCCAGAAGCAAGCGGATTCGAACACTCCTTAGGCAATTCCTGTCTCGCCATAGTTCTGGCTTCTATGTTGGTTCACCGGCATGGCCGCACAGCATTCGCTGTGAACCAAAAAATATTCGCCCAATACGTCCGTAGGCTGGCCGCCGATCTTATCGCTGAACGACCTGAGCAAGGGCAGCTTTATGAGACTCTTTACATTTCGGACGGGCCGTCACGCGGCGACTACCATACCGGGTCCAACATACTAGCCTGGAAGGCAGCCACGGTCATGGCCGAGGACTTTTCGGATCTTCTGGATGCCGATCAGACGAGACAGCTGAAACAGATCGCTGAAGAACTTCACCAGTCGCTTGGTCAGAAATGCGTCCGCAGCATTGATGGCAAGCCCATGTATGTGGAAGGAACCAACAGGGATGGGAGCATCATCGGCGTCCATGACGGAGAGGAAAGCGACCTGACACTGGCCTCCGTTTACGGATTCACCAGCCGTGACGACGAACTCATCCGCAATCACGCCAGATGGGCCCACAGCACCAGAGACCCGTATTATGCGCCGATCACAGGAGGGATCGACTTCTGGGATTTTGACGACAGCAACGGAATTACCTATCCTGGCCATATCCATGGGCTCTGCAGGGCAAATACGCGGGAAGAACTCAAAGATGCCCTGCTTGAGCTCCGCAGAACCACTGATCTGGATGGATCCTTCTGGTGGTGGCCATTCGAGCATGCTGAGCAGGAACCCACCAAGGTCAAACGAGGTCTGGGCAAGTGCGGCTGGTGCGCGGGTGAGTTTGTCAGTTTCTTCCTGCATGACATCATGGGAGTCGAACGCGATCAAGAGGCACGAAGCATCAGAATCGCTCCTTATACGCCCTGGCGTCATTTCAGCTGGAAAGGACTGGCCTTCTGTGGTGGTCAGGTGGACTTCGAGCAAGTAGACGACACACTTCACTTCACCAACAGGACCGATGAGACCCTGCATGCCTATTTGCAAATCTCCATGCAGCCGGACACAATGTTGGAAGATGTGACACTCAATGGTCAAAGTAGACGATACCAAGCCAGCGTCATCCATCTTCACGATGGATCCGCAGTCGGCGTAGAGGAAGAGGTCGAGCCCGGACAAAGTGTCGCCTTGACCATCCGGACCAGATAGGCAGCAAGATTATCAGGGGTGAGAGCATCGTTTTTGCTCTCACCCCCGGCTCAAAAGGCATCAGGAATATGAAAGGTGGCGCCCACCACAAAAGTAGAGGGCACCACCTCTAATGACTTTGGACACTCTGCGTCCAAAGTCCGATTCACATCATCGGATAAATTATCTATAGAATTTCACTTCTGGCCCTGGGCCGCCACAGCAGCGGCACCGGCGGCGGCTGCCTCCGGATCCAGATACTCGCCACGAGGCTTGATGGGCTTGAAGTTCTCATCAAGCTCGTAGACCAGAGGAATGGCCGTGGGAATGTTGACCTTGGCAATCTCATCCTCAGTCAGGTTGTCGAGCATCTTGACGATGGCCCTCAGCGAGTTGCCGTGAGCGGCAATCAGGACGGTCTTGCCAGTCTTGAGCTCCGGGACAATGTCGCTCTCCCAGTAAGGGGTGACGCGCTTGACCACGTTGGCCAGTGCCTCGGCGCGAGGCACTGGGGCTCCGGCATACCGGGGATCATGGGACTGCGAATATTCGTCGTCAGGGTCGATCTCGGGCGGCGGGGTGGCATAGGAGCGGCGCCAGAGCATGAACTTCTCGTCACCGTACTTCTCACGGATCTCAGTCTTGTTCTTGCCCTGCAATGCTCCGTAGTGACGCTCGTTCAGCCTCCAGTCGCGCTTGACGGGGATCCAAAGGCGGTCAGCCTCATCCAAGGCGATGTTGGCGGTGTTGATGGCGCGGCGCAGCAGCGAGGTGAAGACGATGTCCGGCAGAACACCCTTATCCTTGAGCAGCTTGCCGCCCTTGCGGGCCTCCTGCTCGCCCTGCTCGGTCAGCGGGACGTC
>NZ_JBVPQK010000095.1:0-8573 GCF_058197115.1 Bifidobacterium sp. POST2/T3 (B1) | reverse complement strand
GATTGCTCATGCTTGGGATCGCTGGTCAACCCAGTCATGCCACTCTCCTGCTTATGCCACGGAGTAGTCAACGCTTCAGAGGCCCGTTGGAAGAAATCAGAAGCGGCCAGACCAAAACGTTGCGTGGATGCTTGCCAAGTTAAATTTATAATATACATAAACACGGCTGAAGTCGTCAAGGCCTTTGCTCCAGGGCGAAGCAGCAGGCGTTTCATACTTTCTGAGCCTGGCCAGCCCCAGCAGCGGTCATCGTTCGACCCCCACATAGCCAGCCTGCGGACACTATGAATCAGCCCACCTGGGATCGGGGTCTCCAGTCAGTTTTCCACTTGATCCGCTCAGCACCTAGTTGCGGACCAGTCTGGGAACGAAAAGCCCGGTTGCCTTGTATCCCTCATACAAGCAGCATACGAGCGACATTGCCGACATGGCATTCGCAAAGCCCATACAATCTGCAGGTAGTGATGCGGCGCCGCCTTCTCAGCTTCATCAGTTCCTTGTCGCCCGTCCAGCAATTCCTGTGACTCTGGCACTGCATACGTCAGGCCGTTTCGCGGGCGTAGCGCGAAGACTCCAAAGGAAATGAACCCTTTTCATCAACATCTTTTAATGTTTGCAAGCAGTTTTCTGAATGCCGGCTTTGGCGTCAATCGAAAACTTGTTTGATTCTGAAGTTGTAACAATCGTATTAGTCTCCAATGCGCAAATCGCCGAGAATCAGCATGATATAATTTGATGTAGTTTAAGAACTAAAGATATTGTGCATGTAACGCTTCGGCTACAAAGAGGAGTCCGGGTACATGATCGGTGAAGAAAAGTATTACGGAGCTATTAGCGCTGATTCCCCCTTCTTCTTTGAGAACTACCAAAAACTGCAAGATGAGGAGCAGACTGGCTGGCACGCAGAGTCCCAAATACCGCCATCTTGGTCAGTCGTTCATTCAGTCCCTTGGACGTACGCAGGCACGAATGAGCGCAGATTACGAGTAGCCGGCTGGAAGATACATCTCTCAGCCACTCCTGAAAATGCGGAGAAGATTCTTTCCGCTGCAATTCGTTGTTGCGTACCGAGGGGAACAGTATTCAAATTTTTACGTTCTCCGAATCAGCTTTTCCAAGCAAACTCGAAGTATGCCAATCGTAGCAGTAGCGGGAAGTTTGTGACGATATATCCTTCCGGGGATGATGAACTGGATCAAATTGTTGCCGCGCTTATGGAGACTATTGGCGATGAAAAAGGCCCTTACATTTTGAGTGACATCAGATATGGTGGAAGCCCGATATATTTTCGATACGGCGGGTTTGTTCCCATTGCCGAGCAGAATACAGAAGGCAAGAATATCGAATGCATCCCTAATGTCGATGGCTTTTTGGTAGAGGATCACAGGGCTCCTTTTTTATAAATCCCTCCTCCAGAATCCATCGTCCGAAATCTGTGGACCAGGCATATCGAGCCTATATGGAGACGTTGGCGTCTCCGCTTGATGATTATCAGAAAATTGAACCTATTTACTTTTCTAATGGTGGAGGCGTGTACTTCGCCAAGAAAACCAATGGTGATATGTCTCTGCTCAAAGAGGCAAGAGCATATGCCGGGTTGGACCAACGGCATGAAGCAGCTCCCATCCGTCTAAACAACGAATGGACCATGCTGAATCTGCTGCATGGGAGCAATACTGCTCCTACGCCTATTAGACGATTTAAGGCCTGGGAACATCGCTATATAGAAATGGAATACCTGGACGGTACCTCGATAAATAATTGGATGGCCGAGCACTACCCGACCTCCGATAGATCCTCGTCATCTCGTGACGTATACAAGGAATCGATAATCAAACTCGGTAAGAAAATCATAGATGGGGTTACGACTATCCATAGCTTCGGCTACGCACATGGCGACATACACCCCTCGAACATCATCGTCATAAATGATGGTCGTGATATAAAATTCATAGATTTTGAATCAGCACGGCAACTCAATTCTCAAGAATCCACAACTGGCAATGCCATGGGCTATTTGGCCCCCGCTCACTTCACTCCAGAGGAAGCAGACTGGTTTGGCGTATCGCGAGTGTTGGCGAGTTTGTTCTATCCGACAAGCGCAATAGCGATGCTGAGTCCGGATTACTGGCCGAAAATGCTGAATCGCCTTGAGAGGGAATACGGTATAGAAGCGAGAGATTTAGTCACGGCAGTTGACAATCGTTATCCATCGCAAAACTCAATTACGCCCGTGTTTTTCACTCCCCATGATCCCCCACATGCGGCAATCGTCTGTTTCCCTGAAAACAGACCCGTCACAAAAATGGACTTGCTATCGTTCAGCGATAAGCTAATCGATGGCATACAAGCAGCAAGGCATTCGACACCAGGTTTCCTTTACCCATCAGATGTGTCTCAAGGCAACAGGCTCGCATATGCCAATATCAAGACAGGGGCCGCGGGTGTTTTCCTGACTCTATGCAGAGCGAAAAAAGAGATTCCGAAGACAGATATCCCATGGCTGACGGATGCCGTCTATAGAGACAGTGAGCGCGCCGACGTAGATTTTGGATTGTTCACGGGCATTACCGGTGTTGCCATGTTGGATGCCGAAACCGATCATGATAAAGAAGCGGAATTCCTTCTTGAAAGATCATTGCAGTATGGTAGGTCTGCTTCTGATCTGAGCTTGGAATCTGGCCTTGCGGGTTTGTCTTTGGCATTGCTCGCATATGGCCATGCCAAAAAGAACGATTCATTTACAGAGCAGGGACTGGAAATCTGCAATCGACTGAATACGCTCCTGTTCGACGTCAAAGACGCTGCCACAACAAAGAGCTTTGATTCCAACCAAGGGCTTTTGAAGGGCTGGTCCGGGCTTGCATTGCTTAATATAGCCGCATCTCAGACCTGCAACGACAAAAGCTCAATAAATCTCGACATGGCTACCGCATGTATAAAGAACGATCTGTGCGGCAACTTTATTGACGATTTCGGCGTGCGAGGCACCTTGGACCAATACAATCGATCATTGCCATACCTAGAAAAAGGATCTGCGGGTATTCTGATTGCTGTTTGCGCTCTGCGCAGGGCAGCACACGACGATTCTTTATTTGCCGATGAGTGGGATTCGTTGATAAAAGCCTGCTCTTCAACATTGTACGCATTCTCAGGTTTGTATCATGGCAGAGCCGGTATCATTGCTGCACTAAACTTGGCAGCGCCATGGATTCCGAATTCCAAAAGAATACTAGACCTTCATTGGAAAAGCTTTAATCAGTTTGGACTCATCTGGCATAACAACCTGTATCTGCCCGGAGAATCCTATCTAAGGCTCTCTTGCGATTATTCGACAGGCTCAGCTGGCGTTATTTCAGCAGTAAACAGCCTTATAGGCAAGCCATGGTCTTTCTTGCCAGTCGTCTGCCCTAACGATCTTTTAAATGGAAACACCATCGAAAATAGCACTAAATATGAAAGGAGGCGACAAAATGCACAACATTATCGATCTGCAAAATAGCGATATCGCCATGAATGATGAAGTCGCTCACCATAGCGGCGCCAGCCTATTTGCATGCCACGGCGGTGGGCATGATAGCAGCTGGAGCTGGTGGTCATGCGACTGACTGATCCACAAAAATATGCCACTGCGATGACGTATTCACCAAAATGGCATGGGCTGTCATTTTTGCCTTGATGATGGCAAGGACAACAGTCATGTAAGTCTATGGGCGCCATCCTTGTATGGCATCCATAGCAATATTCTGATGAAGATTTATAAGTCGCGAGAACGGCGATGATGGGAGAACGGTGATGAGTGGTGCTTCAGTGAGTTCAAATGGATTGACGATGACGGTGACTCCGAGGAAGGATGATTCGATCACCATCCTCGACCATGTCGACTTCCATGCTGAGCCCGGAAGAATCACGGGGATTGTCGGCCCCTCAGGCAGCGGAAAGTCCACCTTGCTGTACTGCCTTTCGGGATTGGAACGTGCGACATCCGGAAGCATCTCCCTTCTAGGGCATGACATCACGCATATGCGAGCGTCCGCGCTCACTCGGTTTCGGCGTCGGCATCTGGGATTCGTGTTTCAGTCCTACAACCTGATCACGAGCATGACGGTGGAGGAGAACCTCGCGCTGCCATTCACCCTGCGCGGCCGTCGACTCCCCAAGCAAAAAGCGGATGAGATGTTGCGGTACTTCGGATTGGCAAACGAGAAAAAAAGGAGCGTGACGATGCTCTCAGGCGGAGAGCAGCAACGTGTCGCGCTTGCACGAGTGCTACTCTCCGATGCAGATATCATTTTCGCCGACGAGCCGACTGGAGCCTTGGATCAGGAATCTGGCGCCAAGGTCATGCAGGTGTTCAAAAGTCTGGCTATGGATGCGGGCAGGACCGTAGTAATAGTGACCCACAGTGGAGAGGTAGCCGGACAGTGCGACCAGATCGTTGAGGTCCGTGATGGCCACGTGCTGAACGCTGATACGGAGAGCGGGGCCCGCATATGAGGGGCGCACTCTCTGATCTGAAAGCAGCCCCGGCCGTATGGGCCGGCGTATGGCTGTCACTAATCGTTTCCCAGACCGCTGTGTGCACTATCGTCGCCGCGCGCAGGGCTATTGATGCCGCTTACCACGGACCGGATGCCGGGTTAGGCGCCAACCTTTCCGGCCCAGCAATGCTGTTCAGCGTGGTCATAGCCGTGTTCGTGATGCTGTGGGTCGTGACCGCCGCTCTGAACCAGCGCAGGCACCAACTAGCATTGCTGGTCCTTCAAGGCGCCACGCCCTGGCAGCTGCTCTTCGGGAATCTGGCTATCATCATCGTCCTATTCATCTTGGCAGCAGTAGCGTCATCCCTCCTGACGCCGCTGGCAGCACCATATCTGTTCGACCTCCTGGCCAGAGCATTCGAGCTGAAACTGACGTATCAAGCAACCCAGCTGCTGGCATCCATCGGCACTGGGTTGGCCATTGCCGGAGTCGCCGTCCTTGCAGGCACAGTGCTGACCGTGCGCACACTATCCAAGATCAGGCCGATAGAGGCGCTTCGGCAGTCACAAAACCCGCCGAGACAAGTGAACGCATTCCGTGTTCTGCTAGGCGCATCGTTGCTCGTGGGAGCGATATGCGCGCTCATCATCCCGGGGACAGCTACACGCAAGATAGACTCTGGCGAGCTCGCCACGCACATTTCCGGCAGGAATCCCATAGAGTCCAGAGTGACAGGATTCATTGGGTTCTCCATGGGAGGCATGTTCCTCCTGATCTTCGCATTGGCTGTTCTGGCTCCCTATGTCATGCACTGGTTCACCAAAGGATGGACGCATCTTCTCCCCCTGCCATTCAGCACCTGGAAACTCGCCAGGCAGCAGGCCGTTGGGAGGATCCAACGACAGAACGCGACCATCATTCCCATGACGGCCGGCTTGTCGTTGCTCATGACTTTCTCTGGTGTGTTGCATACGCTGACCGACAGCCTCAAGAATTTCGCCAGTAACGGCCATTCCATGAACGTGAACCCACACATGCTGACGAACCTGATGGCCATGCTCGGCCCTGCGCTCATCATCGCTTTGGTGGGCGCAATCTCCGGACTGATGATCACCGCACGAGGGCGACGCCTGGATCTGGCGCTGACATACGTATCCGGTGCCAGTACCGGACAGTTGCGCATTTTGGGAGCCCTCGATGGTCTCATTTCGATGGTCACCTCGGTGCTGCTCGCCTTCGTCATCACACTGCTCAGCACCTGCGGCACCGCCTTCATGCTGCAACGATATCTGGGAAGCGCAAAGATAAGCGTTCAATGGGGATATTGGGCGGTCATCGCACTCCTCGCTATTGTCGTAGGCGCCCTCGTCACAGGCGTGCAGGCGCTGTGCGCGCGTTCCGAGGATTCTGTGAGGGTCATATCACGTGCAGTCGGTGAGTAACCACCCCCAACAAAGGACGAAAATGTCGCCACACAAGCGGAATAGTAATGAGAAAACCGCATCTTTGATAGACGTGCCCCGCCTTTTGAAATCCATAAGGGTGTTTTATTCACGGTTAGTCTGCTAAGTATAGCGAGCGCCCTCTTAAATCTGGCTCAGCCACAGCTTGTCAATGTCATTCTTGGACGCGTGCAGCATAACATGCGATCCGCAGTGCCCCTCTAATAGCGTTGGCAGGAGTGTTTCTGTCCGGCGCAGCAATCACTTCTTTTGACGCTTACCTGCTGTTGAACGATATGAGACGGTCTCTAGTAATGCATATTCTGCATTTGCCGTTCAAAGATCTGGACCAGTCGCATACAGGCAACGTAATTTCTATTATTTCATCTGATACAAATGAACTGAAGCGATTGCTGACCGATAATTGCCAGAAGTGTTTGGCACTTTACTGGTGTTCATAGGCGCGTGTGTGGGAATGGTCATAATCAGTCCCGTCATGTTCGTTATCTCTCTTTCGACCTGTCTTGTTACTGTCGGTTTACTGGTAGTCTTATCCGGAAAATTACGAGACTGCTCCAGAGGGGCTCAAACGGCCATAGGAGATATGACGTCTGCAGCCACTGATGCTTTGATGAGTTTGAAAAGGATCAGGGCCTTCAACGCCACGGAGCGTGAGACCAATAAAATCGGCGAGAAGCCAGGCAAGCGTGCACATCCGGTCGTCTAATTTCAAAGAAGCAGTCACTGATATGGCCATCAGGAATGGCCTTAATGCAGTTGTGCCTGATGGTTGTATCGGGAATCGGCGCTTTCCAAGTGGCCAAAGGAGTGATGACTGTTCAGCAACTGGTAACTTCTCTATGTACCTAGAAATGATGCCCACGCCTATGGCGACACTTTCTTCGACATATAGCAGACTGTTCAGAGCGTTGGGCGCGAACTCCAGCATTCAAGCGATAATGAGAATGCCGACCGAAGATGCGACATCAGCATGAGCAGTATCCAGTAGGGTCCAAAGGAAGGTCACCAACTCCGATCAGATTGACATCGATCTTGACCATGCTGATATTCCGTATGATGACGCACGGAACAATCGTGGCGGGCTCCAATTGAATGAAGCGGGCGTGCATATGAAAGGCGGTGTCGTCTACGCGATAGTCGGACCATCCGAAGCGGGCAAATCAACCATGCTGGCCCTTATAAGGGTATTCTATAAGCCAAATCATGGCCATGTTCTCTTTAATGGTATTGATCTTTCAACTCTCAGCTCCTCTTATGTACGTTCTCTGATCGGCTATATAGAACACGATGCCCCCATATATTCCGGTTCTTCCAGAACGAATCTGGCGATGAACAAGAACGGCGTATCCGATGAAGGCTGCTGGAATGCCTTAAATAAGGTGAACCTCACGCCAAAGTGAGAGACACCTTCGATGGATTGGATACCCCAGCAGGCAACGCGGTGTATTGCTGAGTAGCGGTGAACGCTATCGCTTGGCCCTGGCAAGGCTGTTGTCCATAAGGCGGCCGATCATGCTGCTTGACGAAACAACATACCATTTAGACGCTAAAAACGAGGAGCTCGTCGCACAAGTCATTCATGCCAATTCCCCGGAGCAGACAATAGTCATGGCGGCACAGAGAATACAATCAATCGCTTCGTCAAATAGAATCATGGTTTTGGCCAATAGAACTATCAATGGTTTCCTTTGGAAAATATTGTCTGCCAATTCTACTCTCCTATATGTATTGCTGTTAATAAACTTGATACCAATGTGAATAATTTGGCTATATATAAATATGCGCGGAAAATACGATCCACCGGCAGCAAGGTTCTCACCTCAACAAAGGAACAGACGATTCAAACTATCGTCTTGCCCTCTAAAGATATCTTTAATGACATTTATTGGCTGCTTGGTTTCCAGCATGATATGCAGTCATTACTAGACTGACCACGGGATATCTAGCAGTAAAGTTTAGCTGGGAGTACAGCACGTGAACCTTACACAGGGCACGCAGGAATAAATCTTGGAATTGCTCATTGTCAAGACATGACCCTCGCTGTTCCGCACAGTCAATCAGCTATCTGTTTTTTGATGACTATATGATCACGACGATGTTGATCGCCTACGGGCTTAAGGAGCCGGACCGGGCATCAGACCGCTGGTTAATAGCCTAAACGAGACGGAGTAGTCAACGCTTCGAGGGCCTGTTGAAAGAAATCAGAGGCGGCCAAACCAAAACGCTGCGTGGATGTTTACCAAGTTGAACCAAGAATATACATAAATCAGGCTATGCTCGTCAAGTTCTTTGCTTCAGGGCGTATCAGCCGACTTTCCATGCCGATACGCCCGAAGACAGACGACCCTACTTGACCGAGCGGATCAGCATGATGACCGCCGCGCCGATCAGCACCATGACGATGGCCACGGGGAAGATGAACACATACCCGGCACGGATCACCAGGACCGAGACCAGTACTGGGGCGATGACCTGTCCTAGGGTATTGGCCAGGTTCAGGATGCCCAGATCCTTACCAGCTTCGTTCTTGTTCGGCAGCACATCAACATTCAGGGCCTGGTCCACCGAGGTATAGATGCCATTGCCCAAGCCAGCGATGCCCGCGTAGCACATCATGCCCACTGCCGT
>NZ_JBVPQK010000094.1:0-8611 GCF_058197115.1 Bifidobacterium sp. POST2/T3 (B1) | reverse complement strand
ATGGCCCGGCTGATGAAGCCTCTGGCCGGTACGGAGGGCAAGGCCATCCTCTGCGGCAGCCTGGGCCACCTCTTCGCAGTCTGGAGCATGATGGCGGCCGCAGCGGCCCTGATCGGCCTGGTCGCGGACTGGCCTCCGTTGAATGGCCAGTGGGTCATTTGGGCCCTGGTGGCGGTCCTGACTGCTCTCAGCCGTGGGGTCATGGCCTATGGGGAGCAGTACTACAACCACGAGATGGCTTTCAGCATGCTCCGGGACATCCGCACGACGGTCTTCGACAAGATGCGGTCCCTTGCCCCGGCCGACCTGCGCGACCAAGCACGCGGAGACATGGTGACAGTGATTACCAACGACATCGAGCTGCTCGAGATCTTCTACGCCCATACGCTTTCGCCCATCGCCATCGCCCTGGTGACCTCTCTGGCCAATTTGGCCCTGCTCACCTGGCTCTCACCCTGGATGGGACTTGCCGCCCTGGTCTCCTACCTGATCGTCGGCCTGCTCATCCCCATCCTGAGCGCCAGGCCCACTTTCAAGGTGGCCATGCAGGAGCGGACGGCCCAGGCCAGCCTGCACTCCCTGCTTCTGGAGACCCTGCAGGGCCGCACCGAACTGGCTGGATTGGGGGCTCTTGGCAATACCCGCCATCGAGTGGGAGCCGCCACCGACCAGATGTTGGATGCCCGCGGGCGCACCTCTGAGCGGACCATCGCCAACGATATGGTCACCAATGTGGTCACTCTGATCTGCGCCGGAGCCTTCACGCTGATGGCCTGCCATCTAGGTTCGGCAGGGTTGGTGGATCCGGCCCGGGGAATGATCGGGCTGGTCGGCTTCCTCTCTTCCTTTGCTCCCTTGATACCTGTGGCTCGGCTAGGCGCTGGCCTGCAGCCTACTTTGGCTGCCGCTCGAAGGGTCTTCCCGCTTCTGGACAAGGAGCCGCCTGTATGTGAGGTGGAATCCGATGATGGGCATTCCCTGGAGGAGTTCACTGAAGAAGAGGCCAAGGCCGTCTCCTTCTCATACGCTGGCAAGACTGACCCAGGCAAGAATGACTCAGGTAAGCATGGCAGCAGGACTTCGGTTTTGGATAATCTGGATCTTTCCATCAAACCTGGCGAGTTGATCGGCATCCAGGGGGCCAACGGGGTTGGCAAGTCCACTTTGATCGACCTGCTGATGCGGTTCCAGGAGCGTAGCGGCGGGGACCTGACGGTTTCCGGCCTGCCTATCGAGACCATCCGCACCGCCGACCTGCGTGCCCAGCAGGCTCTGGTGAGCCAGGACACTTACATATTCAGTCTCACGCTGGCGGATAACATCGCCCTGGCTCGGCCCGATGCCAGCAGGACGGATATTGAGCAGGCGGCCCATGATGCCTGTCTGGATGATTTAATCGACCAGCTGCCTGATGGCTTGGATCATCTACTTGCCGACAACGGTTCGGACCTGTCCGAAGGGCAGCGGCAGCGGGTGGCATTGGCTCGCGCTTTCCTGAGCTCGGCGCCCTTCATGCTCCTGGACGAGCCCACCAGCAACATGGATGCTCTCTTGGAGGGCCGTGTCTTGACCAGGCTGATTGAGCGGAAGGGCGACCGTACCTGCCTGATCGTCTCTCACCGACCCTCGGTCCTTGCCCGAGCTGACCGGTTGCTGACACTGCAGGATGGAAGGCTAGTCTCTGTATGATTCCCCTATGAGTGGGAGAATCAATAAGTACTGGTGCAGATTTTTAGACATGCTATATAGCTACCGATGCAGATCGGCGACTATATCAGCTAATCAAAGGGCAGACCATTCTAATCGCGGGCTTCCTCGTCAAGTCAAGGTTTGGGAAGTCAAGTCTTCGGTACTGTGACTGATTTGCAATAAGAACAATATTAATTCATCAAAACCTAGGTTGATGCCGCCCTTTACCCTGGCTATAGGCATCACGGCATTCACGAGTTTTGGGGCCCTGGGTGCGGCTTCAAAGCTCGCTGCAGCTGTTAACTGCTTAATGAATACCCATAACATCCTTGAAATGCTGTTCGAGGGCCTTGTCTTGGAAAAAGACCCTAACGCCATGAATGCCCCGAGTCAGTAAGACGTAGTAGATTCCGCGTATTTGTTGATCAACAGCTTGGTTGTAATGTTCGACGCCATACTGCTTTTTTTCATATTTAGGAATGCTACCTGCTATGTGTTTGTAATTTTCGGGTATCCCATGTACATGCTGTCCATCATATCCAATATCTCGTGCAACTATTACCCCTGCAAAGTCAAGATCTTGCCCTTGAACGGCGAATATGGATCCTACCTGGTGTCTATGCTTTTCTTCGGAAGATTCGTCGTATACGAAATCCTTATATGTGTCGTTCCAGGCCCAGCCGTTGACTGTACGGCCAGATTCATCTGTGTCGAACCAGACCTTTTTCCCGAGTTCTTTCTTGCGCCAATTATGTGTGTAGCCTGCTACTACTCGATTATGCGATCCAGGGTGCTGCTTCTTTTTTTCGTCAATATAATCAAATAGTTCCTGTATCGAGTTGACAATGCCGAAATAGGCATCAGTATCGTCGTCTTTTGTTCTGAATACTTCACGGTTGAAGTTGCTGTCGGTATCGAGCTGTAGAAAATATCGAATCCCTTTGACGAAATCCGTGCCTGAATCAAAGTTTTGGCCTTGGGGGCTGATTCTGTACTGATGCTCCAGACGATGAGGCATAAATTGTATGTCGTGATATCTACATTCTGTATCAGTAAACTGAAAATCAGATTCCCGTCCGATGGAACCGCTGTATACCCATTGATCTGGGTCATAGCAAATCACAACATTTCTGACTCTGCCGGTTAGCTTAAGGTAATGGAATAAATCAATATAGTCTGTGATTGGTTCACCGCTATATTTCAATTTCCCTGGCAGCTCACTATTGAAATACTTTGAAAGAGAAAAATCTATGGTATCGCCATTCTGGTCAATGGTTTTATAACCTTTTGTCCATTGAGTGCGAAAGCCGTTATTGGTTTTCCCGTACTTGCCTTCTTTGAAACTAGGAAGTCCGTGTCCTTCATCTACAAGAATGGTGCTGTAGCGAATATCCTTGGTGGGATCCGCTAATGCTTTAACGATATCTGCGGTGAAAGAGCCTATATTGTATATCCCTACATTGGCCATATGATACCGCTCTTCTACGTCTGCTCCTTCATTTTCAAAATTGCTTTGAAAAATAAGGGCGATTTGTCCGTTAGCGGGATCGTCTCTATCGGTTACTGTTTGTGCGCGCTTATCCAGCTCGGCAGCAATTTTAAAGAGCAGTAAGGTTTTCCCTGTTCCGGCCCCGCCAAGAATAATGTGGTTATTATCTGAGTTTTCAACAACATTATTTAGAATTTTTTGTTGTATTGAGTCGAGTCTGAGTCTAGGGGAGTACTTGCTGATCAATAGGTCTCGAATGCCGTCTGGTATGGTTTTATTGGAGCATCCGACTTCATGGAGTACATTCCATATTGAACTCAAGATTTCTGCCGTCTCGTCGGGAAAGTTATACGTATCGTTAGCGTTTACTTTTTCGGCTTTGCGGCCGCACATGTGGAAATTCGACACGAAAGTGCGAATCAAATTTTCAAACCTAGATGCGAAATTCTGGGACGTGGGTAAGTTGTCAATGATGTCGAGTTTTTTATCTGAATTTGATTGTGACCAATCAGCATCTGCAAGTTCTTCGACCAGAGCAGATTCAATAAATGAGATTGAGTCTTTGGTAATCGCTTTTCCGGTGACTAATAATAACCGGTGAGTCTGATTCAGATTATTTTCTGCGACTAGCTCTTGGAGTCGCTGATTTCCTGAGTTATCGGCTGATTCGCTCTGTGAACCAATGCATACATAGGAACGGTCACAATAGATAAAAAGCGCCATTTGCTTAGGGTCAGCGATTGTCGCTTTGCAAGGGGCACTATCAACCAAGCAGTATTTATCTTTTGGTGCTGACCCCAGATCGTAAATGCAGCTTCCACCTACGCGTTTAGCGAGTATTTTATCTGTCATTAGTCACTCCATATGTGTGGATAAACGAGTGTGGTCGTTCCTGTGCTTACCTTAGCTTGCCGTTTTCGTTCACCCAGTCGCGCCCGTTGTTATCTCTGAAACAGAGGGTTACATCAGATTCAGAGAACTTCAATATTGTCTTGACTGGGATTTTAGCCCCATATGCCTCCCAGAAGCAGTAACCGGTCGAGCTTTCAAGATCCTTGACTAGTTGCACAGGGTCTTTCCATTTATCTGTACCGAGATGGGTCTCTTCTTTTCCCTTTTCGAAGAACCACATGCCGGGCGGAAGCAACGCGACACGTTTCATCGGCCCACCCATAGATTTTTCTAAAGAAACATTGTATATCGGTGTTTCAGATAAATTGCTTATGATCATGCCTTCACGGTTTGCGTTCTTTTTATCTGCGCCTCCGGCGTACCAGGCACTTACCTTCTTGGCGGATTCCCTTTCAATTTGGTATTTGCTCTGATTGAGCTCTTCTTGCGCTTTAGCAAGCTGTTTTTTGTTTTGATACCATGCTATAGAGCTACTTCCAATTGAAATGAAAAGTGCGACTATAGCAGCAAATCCTTGAATTAAGTCGGCATAATTATTGAGCCAATTAAACATAGCTATCACCCGTTAGCCTCATTGAGTCTGTTGATATAGGCACCTTAATCAAGGTACACCCGATTATCAGGCGGTTAAAAATAGGAAATCAAATAGGCATAACTTACCGCAAGTAAAAAGCTTCTTTTAGTACTGTCATCATGTAGCCTATGCTGCTTCGTTATTTTCTGCCGTAATAGATTTGTTCTCTTCGCGAGCATAACTGTGAGTAAGAAATGGATGGGTGTTAGTAGAAATTGTGCAATTAGCTGGCATGTAGTCCTATTAAAAAGTCAGACTTTTTATGCAAGTCAGGCTTTTATCAGGCGAAAGAATTGCAATAATCGTCAATTCAGGTTTCTAATACCGTATTAGTCTGCGGGTAGCGGCAATGAGACTAACCCTATTCTGATCTTCAAGTAGCCGTATTTGTGGAGGTGGTGGTTCTTGCTGAGGATTTTCGGATTGTGTTGTTTGAGTTTTGAAGTAGACTGGCTTTGACGGCTTGTGAACTGTCCTGATATACATGTCTGAGGCTATCGGTAGCGGAGGTCTGGGGTTTGCGGGGGTGTCAGGGTTCGATTCCCCGCGTTTGAGTTTCCAGTAGGTGAAGCGCGAGAGGCCCGCGTCGGCCGCGACCCTGTCTTGGGAATATCCCTTGGCGGTGCGTGATCTGGCGATATTGGTGCCGAGTTTTCGGGTGTAGTCCTTCCAGGCCAAATCAATGTTGTTCATAAGTTCAATACAAATAGGATGTCATGTTTTCATGGTCATGTATGCATGACATAATGAGCACAGCAGGGCATTTGGCGCAAGCTCGGTTATGCTTCAGTCGGATTGAAGGGGTCTCTGCCGACAATGGCTGTGGGTTCGTGGGAAGAGCAGAGGGGCAATTGTGGAGAAAACCGAGAATAGTACTGATAGGAGCAGCGGTGAGAGGCGCTGGCTCATCATCATAGCTGCCTTGGTGCTGGTAGTTGCTGTCGTTTGTGGTGGGCATATGGTGGCATCGTCATTCTGTGCAAGAGCTTGATTGGGCCTTTGCCTCCTACAAGTCGGCGGCCAGGTCCTACAAGGTAGCGGTCAGCGAATATCGCAAATATCTCGCATCTGACGAAGCGGAGTCCGCTTCGGCAGTTATGGATGATCAGTTCAGCAACGCGAAGACCGTCCAGTCAATGGCGAAGAGCGTGCAGACCGTCAATCCGGCCTCCAGCAAGACGGTAGATATGAAAACCGGCTTGACCGGGGATGCGTCTACCAACGAATTGGGAAAAGCTGCCGAAGCTTTAAACACCCAGACTTCGGAGATGAAGTCGAGGCTGAAGGTTCTCAAGGCCAATGTACTTGCTGTCACCACTTCCCAATCGTATTATAGGCTGCTTTCTGATGCTATCGGGACCGGAGATAAGGTCTTGGCTGACTCCGACGACAAAGTGTGGTGGTGACCAGAAGCGCAACGATCTGACCAAGGCTTTGGGATTAGCTAAGAAGACCCTTCAGAACAGGAAGTCACTTCTTAAGGCTTTTTCTGGTACGAATGCTGAACTTGATGTCAAGGTCAAGGCAGTGAATGATGCAGTCTCGGCCAAAGCCCAAGCGAATTTCCAGGCTGCTCAGGACGCCGCACGGGCCCAGGCTGCTGCAAGGGCTTTCTCTAATACTGGTGGGGATATAGTGCTCCTGCGCCTAGGCGGTAATGGTTATCGCACTTCCTCCCGTAACGGCAGTAGAAACCATCACACTCCCGACGAAGGCAACACGTCAGCCCCCAAGGGTGGCAACTGTGGTCATCCTACATGGGCGGGTACTACAGGTAGCACTCCAGGTATTGCTCATTGGGAAGGTAACGATTTGTATGTTGATACTAAGTTCCAATACTTTTTAGATTAAGAATCATCCTCTTTTACATGTCTTCACCCTATTATCAATGAGTATAAACAAGAGAGCTATATGTTTTGGTATCAGGGTTTTACGCATATTCTCGTTTCTCTACCTATTTTGTTACTCGGGTTCATGCTCTTTTATTGGGTATAGAAAGAGACGGTGTTGGTACTATGTGAACAATAGTGTACTGATGAGGACGAGAAGATGTGCCCCCGCGCTGTCATTCATACTCGAATTGCTGGTTAAAAGTTAGCTTCTGCTAGTACGGGCTAAACATGAAGGACATCCAGAGAGTGCAGGTACCTCAATCTTTCAAGCTACCAGTATTGAATCTGATTATTTTCTGCCAGTTTGTGCCATTTTATAGGACAGCTATGTAGGATCATGATTAAATAGCTTAAGGCCAATGGTGTGAATCAGTTAACTTCTTTGGCCGCATATATACAACGGCAAAGATAGGCTCCTCCATTGCTGAATTATTTCTTATTACAGATGGTACCGGGTTCATGTGCTTATGGAATACAGATTCATCTCTGGAGTAGCGGGTCAATGGTACTGTGTTATAAGGAGAGTTCAATTATGACAGATTGGCCCGTTTCTTTTTTGATACGCCAGGATTTGCTTAAATTTTTAGGTTGTTTATAAACTATAAATGATGAAAACTCAAATTATTGTTGCGCTTATAGCTGGCTTGGCAGCCATATTGGGGCCTTTTCTTCAGAATCATTTCAGGATTGATCCGAGACAATCTATAGAACGCGATTTGAAGATTGCAGAGCAACTTCCCGACGAGTCTAAAGCAAAGCAACTCCTTAAGAAGGATATTGAAAGACGCGTACAGGAATTGGCTATGCATGGAAAAGGAAAGAGAGCCTGGGGACTAACTATTTTTTGTTTAGTTGCTGGTGGTGGCTGTTTATATGGAATGGCCGTTCTCTTTTATAAAGGATGGGTTGGGCTAGGTTGGGCACGTCTATTGATTGTCCCTTCTTTGATTCTTTTTGTTTTTGCTCTGGCATTTCTTAATCAGGTCCCCGGATACTTCAAGAAAGTCCCTCGAGACGAGCAAGGTAACATTGTATCTATAGATGAGCTGGGAGGAATAGATCGCGATAAGAAATAAAGAAATTGAATCAGTATTACATGTATGTAGATCTGCTCAATTGAGTGGTGCGTCGATTAGCGTCGATTATATATAAAAGATTATACCTCAGTATTAAAATATCTTATTTGCTATATAGCTAGTCTTAATACTAGATTCTGCGATGTGTATCAATTTAAAAACATTCACATATGTACATTTCATTGGTGGTCGGGATTGCAGGCACTAGTGTAATTTAAAAGCTCTGTTCTAGGGGTTCTGGCGTTTTCGTACGATTAGTTTATCGCCGCGCATTGCTATAGATTTTATCTTTTCACTATATGGTTATGAGTTAGTCTGGTTGGCATGAATTGGAATTAGGAGCGTTGAGTGCTGTTGCTACAACATTTGCTGCGATAGCAGCTTTAGTTCTGCGTGTTTATAATTTAGGTTTTGGTTAACAGAAGTACGAAGCATGAGCATACTGAGTGAATGATAGATCTTTCGATGCAGTTGTATGCGGCTTGCGAGCATTACGTTTTAGTCGCTGGGCGCTTTCGAGATCAAACTGAATGGATGAGTGGAGTAAATTCTCTAGCCTATGCGTTGGAAGCATACAGGTGGAAAAGGCCAGATGAAGACTCTTTGGATTATCGTTCAAGTCTTAGGAAATTGATGAAGAGACTAGCTGATGTCAAGCGATGCTTTAGCTGTCTTCGCTCCTTATGACACCCAGTTTGATGCGGCCTCCGCGTGCGTATGATGCTGACTGATGCCTCCTTACGCAGGCTTTATTTGGTTGTTTCCTTATTTTATAGCGGTTACTCAAGTTCGCGATAACGCTCTGAATCGAGCAGAAATTGTCGCAATTATGTGTAACAACAGTCAAAGCAATAAAACGGTATATAGAAACCTCATAGATCTAAAGTTTTTAAGGTTCCAAAGTGGAGCTAGCCGGATTCGAACCGGCGACCCTCTGCTTGCAAAGCAGATGCGCTACCAGCTGCGCCATAGCCCCGTA